>QHBQ01000502.1 GCA_003243865.1 Candidatus Chloroheliales bacterium
GATGACGGTGCTTTCCACGCCGCCGGGGGTGGGGCCGCCATCGAGGATGATGTCCACCAGGCCGTCGAGTTCGGCGCGGGCGGTGGCGGCGTTGGTAGGGCTGGGGTTGCCGCTGCGGTTGGCGCTGGTGGCGGCGAGCGCGCCTCCACACCGATCGAGCAAAGCAAGAGTAATCGGATGGTTGGGCATCCGCACGCCAACGGTTGCACCCCCGGCGGTGAGGCGGTCGGGTAGGCCGCCATCGCGGGGCAGCACGATGGTGAGGCCACCGGGCCAGAAGGCTTGCATCAGCAGTTCAGCAAGCGGACGCATCGCCAGCGGCAGCAGTTCCAGATTTGCCACCTGATCCACCGCGCCGCTGCTGCTGACCAGCACCGGAATCGGCTTGCTGAAATCGCGCCCTTTCGCGGCATATAGTTTGGCGACCACCTGCTCATCCCAAGCGAGCGAGCCGACCCCATAGACGGTATCGGTGGGGAACACGGCCACTCCGCCCGCTGAGATAATGTCAGCGGCGGCGGCAATGCCCGCTTCGTCTGCTGGTTTGTAGATAGTGTTCATAACATGGCCCGCCCCACCACATACCAGCCCCAGGTGTCAAGCAGGCGCTTGTAGTCGTTGTCGGGCAGAGCGGCCAGCGCGGCGGCAGCGGCTTCGCTGTAACGGCGGGCGAGGCTTTGCACCTTTGCCACTGCGCCGCAGTCTACCAGATACTGGGTGGCCTCAGCGACCTGGGCAGGGCTGGCGGTGGGGTTGCCGAGGATCTGCAGCAGCAGCGCCCGCTCTTGCGGGCTGGCATCACGCAGCGCATGGTAGACGATCAGGGTGCGCTTACCCGCGCGGATGTCGCTGCCGACCGGCTTGCCCAGCTTACCCTCGTCGGCGGTGAGGCCGAGGATGTCGTCCTGCAACTGGAAGGCCAGGCCACAATCACCCGCGAAGCGAGCCAGCGCGGCCACTATCTGCGGCTGGGCGGCGGGGTCGTCCAGGCCGATGACCGCACCGGCGCGGGCGGCGAACTGGTAGAGGACGGCGGTCTTCTTCGCCAGCATCTCCAGAATATCCGCCTCGCTGAGTTGTTCGACCGGCATAGTGGAATACTGCACGTCGTGCATCTCGCCATCCACTAGCGCGGTCTCCACTGTCTGGCTGAGGTATTTAATCAGGTAGAGGGCGACGGTGGGGCTAACCCCTTCCTCGGCAAGCTCGGCCAGCAGGCTGTAGCTCCAGCCCTGCTGCACGTCACCGGCAAGGATGGCAACGGTGGTGCCGTAGTGGGCGGCATCGGCCTCAGTATAGCCAAGCTGGGTACGACGGGCAGCAAACTCGGTATGTACCGTCGGCGAACCGCGCCGCAGCGCATCACGGTCAATGATGTCGTCGTGAACCAGCGTCCAGGTATGGAAGATCTCGACGGCAGCGGCGGCAGGGATGGCCTTGCGCTCGTCGCCACCAACCGCTGCGGCGCAGAGCATCATCAGCATCGGGCGTAGGCCCTTGCCTCGCTGCTTGATGTAGCTGTAAATCGCGTCGTGAATGTCGGCGGGCTGGAAGCGGGCGGCATAGCGCCGGTCGAGGATGCGCTGATAGACCGCATCGCGGCGGGCAACGCGGGCCTGCTCGAAGGTTTCCAGGTCGGCGGGGTTGGGGGTGGTGAACGGCATTGGGAACGGCTCTCCTTGCGCGGCTGGTCAATGGTATGCAGAATTATACCATATCCACCCTCACTTTCATTGCAACACATAGGCATCCGACAAAATGAAATGAGAGTGGGCAAGGTTGGTGGTGACGAGGGCATAGACAGATGCAGGGCAAGATTCTTCCCCAACCTCGCTGGGCGGCTCAGGTTGTCGCTGCCCAAATCCGCTTCATCCGCTGTTCGAATCCGCTAGCTGGCCGTTTGCTGCTGATAGGCATTGTTGCATGGCAGCATTTCTCCCCCAACCCTCGCTGGGCGGCTCAGTTGGTTGCTGGTTCGCCCCTGCTACCGTGCATCTGCCGACTTGGCGTCGGGGCCGGGGCTGTTGGCACAATCGTACTGCGTTGGCTCTTTGCCGCTACTGATTGCGTCGCGCAGGTACTCGTAGGTGCATTTGTCCACCCAGATTGGCGCACCCGCCGCGCCCATGAAGCTGATGTAGCCACCCAGTTGGCTGCTGGTATCGTCAACCGCGTAGTAGTGAGGGGTCTTCACCGCGGCGGGTTTGTTCAGCCAGAAGCCGTCGCTGTCAATGATCCAGCCGTTGCGCGGCGGGCTGATGCCGAAGTTGTAATCGTCGAGCAGGCCGAAGGTGTGGCCGATCTCGTGCGCCGCCACCTGGTAGTTCAGGAAGTGCGGGGTGATCATCGAGGTGACCGCGCCCTTGACGTTCTGAAGCTCCAGGCCGAGCGTGTTCGCGCTGTTCATGTGCTTGGCGAACCAGCCCGGTGGCAGCACGCCGACCACTGCGGTTGCGTTCGGCTCATAACGCCGCCCCGCTACCCCCACGCCCGCATACATCGCGCTGATCGCGGTCCAGTTGATCTCGCCATTGGCGTCGGCCACCGCTTCCTCGAACGGGCGTAGCATATATGGCACGTCCGTACTGTTGCAGGTGATGTTGTCGGGTGGCACGGGATAGACCGCCTTCATGAAGTCGCACGAGGCGCTGGTCATTTGGTGGATGGCGTTGGGGTAGTCGTAGCTGGGGTTGCTGCGCATCTCTGCAGTCCAATCCACTGGCAGGAAGAAAACGTCGAGCTTGGCGTCAACCGCCATCACGCTGCGCTTCACGCTGCGGTTGCCCGCGCTGATGGTGAAGGTCTTGCCCACCGCGCTGCTTACCGGCCGACCGAGCGGCACGATCGTCGCGCCGCTTTCGTCCTTGGTGCTGCCGCTGCACTGCCCGCCCTGGAACAGTACGGTGCAGGCACCGCCGTTCACCTTGATGGTGACGTTGCCGCCACCGGCAACGCGAGCCACGGTGTCCTTGCCGACAATCAGATCCTCGTCGGCCAGCGCCTGGATTACTTCGAAGTCGCGGTTGCTTTGGCTGGTGGGCGCCAGCGTGCGATCCAAGCTCGGCTGGACTGGCTTTGCAGCGGCGGGTTGGTTCGCCTTGCTGGCTTGCGCGGGACTATGGCTGCCGTTCAGCAACAGGGCCAACGCCGCGATGAGCAAGCCAGTCTGCAATACGATTCTGTGTTTGTTCATTGTTATCTTCCCCTCCAGAAGGTGGGTACTCCGCGCTGCACTCCCTCTCCCCAACCCTCTCCCCGGTGGGGAGAGGGGGATTAGTGTTTACCCCAATGGGAGAGGGGAGAAGCTCAAGGCAGATGCTCTGAGTATTGCACCTTGACATCTTCGACTACGGTGCCGACTGGCGTACCCTTCGGCGGGTCGGGAGCCTCGACCATCAGGATGTAGTTGCCGCTTGGCAGCACTAGTTTGCCGAGGCCAGCGCCATTGCTATCGCTCTTCGATTGATAGACCGGCTTCGAGGTATCCTCCACCGAGTAAATACTCCATGACTTATCGCCGCTGCCAGTGACGTTCACGGTGAAGCTGTCGGCGTAGCCGCCCAGCGGCACGATGATGTTGTCATCGGTTGGCTGCGTTCCCCAGTCCTCGACGGTCAGGGTACTTTCGACCTTGCGTGAGCGCACCTGTCCACCGCTGCTGCTGCCGCTGGTGAAGTTCTTGTTGACGAAATCCTTGCCTCCCTGCACTGGCTGGCCGGTTTGCGCGTCCAATACCTGGCCGAGCGTTACCTGCTTCCAGAAGCCAGCCTCGTCGGTCTTGCCTTGCACGTAGGACTCCCAGTCGGTGCGGTTTACCTCGTAGATGAGGATGTATACCTTGCCGCCGCTGGGATAGACCAAACCTTCGATACCATTCTTGGCTTTGGGGAAGATGGTAAACATCGTGCCGAAGCCGCTGAACATCTGGGTGCGCAGGGTCTGGTCGTAGCGCTTGGAGGCCATGTCCATCACCAACACCGTCGCCGCAATGGTGTCGCCGGTCACGCCCTGGCTCTCCTGGTAATCAACCTGCTCCACGGTGTAGCCCTGGGCACTCATTGCATCGCCGAGTGCAGTCTTGCCCGCGTCGGAGCTAAGGTTGCCGCTACCCACTACCACCACCGCCTGAGCGGGGCCGCCGACGGTCACGTCGCCGCAGGAGGTGGGGTCGTTGCTGGCGGCGCAGGTTACCTTCACCGAAAGCTGACCGTTGGCGCTGACGCTGCCAACCTGTACCCTGGCAGTGCCGTTGTTATCGGTCTGCTGCACGTTGCCGATTGGCTGTTCCTGCTTACCCGTTGTCTTCAGCGAGAAGGCCACCTTCTGGCCAGCCGCTGGGCTGTAGTTCTTGTCGCTGACTGCGCCGATCAGGTAGAAACTGTTGCTGCCGCTCGGTAGGTAGGCGCTCGACGGGATCAGCCGCAGATAACCCGCGCCGGGGTCGTGACTGCTGGCCGGGTCTACTGGATTGTTGGTCGGGTTGTCAGTGGGTGGGGTGGGGCCATTGTTGCCTTGGCCGGTAAAGTCGCCGCCGCCGAAGTTCTTATTGCTAAAGCCGCTGGGGTCTACTACGTTGCCGTTAGAGTCGAGGATGACAAAGTTGTTTGCCACCGTCTGCCAGAAGCTGTTGGCGGTGGCGCTGTCGTTGGGTTTGTCCAGCACTGCCTGCCAGTCTGCCGCTGCGGTGGGGAAGAGGAAGAAGTAGTTGCCCTGATACGCCAGGATAACTACCAGTACCGAGGACTTGATGAAGTATTTGTGCAGCGCATAGAAGCCCAGCACTACCTGGTTGACCGTATCCTGATCGGTGGTGGGCAGCCCGCTGCTGGGGTTGTATTTGGTCGAGGCGAAGCTCATCATTACCGCGACCTGGGCGGGGTTGGGGTTGCCGCTCTTGTCGGGCAGATAGCCTGCGCCGACTACGGTATAGCCCTTGCTCTCCAGGTACTGGGCGACGTAATCGGCATTAGGGTCGTGCGGCTTCTTGCCGGAACCAGCCTGGGTAGCGGGTAGCGCGCTGATGTTCGTGCCGGGTGCGGCGCTAGCGGGCGGGGCTGCGATGGTTGCCAGCAGCAATATCGTTACTGCTAGCAACGCGCCGAGCAACGCCAGCGTCTGTTTAATGGACGTGTTAGGGGAGATCCGGTCGCTCACTGCTTTCCCTCCTGCATACAGTAAGCGGCTGAATTGCCAGCCGCTTCATATAGAATGGGACATTGCCGAAAACACATATTTAGATACGCACAGCGCGGCAAAAGGTTGCATCATAGCAGGGCGGGTTTCAGTTCAGCGAGAAGGAGTCGCCCTCGTGATCCACCAGCCGTTTGGGGATGGTCTTCAGCCGTTTGAAGCAATACCACCTCTTTCTGCAAGATGGTCGCTTCGACATCGAGCCGCTGCTGCGCCGAGGCCATCTCCAGCAGCCCTTGCTTGGTGATCCACTCGATCTGCAAGCCATCGGCGACCAGGTAGGAGAGTACCTCGGCGTCGTTGGGCAAGGCGATGTCGCGGGTGTCCTGGCCGGTGATGTTCAGCAGCGTATTCAGATAATCGCCGAACATCCGGCTCACCGCGCTGACCAGCCCCGGTGCGGTCATCTGCTGCTCGTCGTCGAGCAGTTCCACCTTGCCGCTGAGNTAGGGCCTGGTGGTATNGTACTCAAGCACGCGGAAGCGGCGCACCCCTTGCAAAATCAGGTTGAAGCGCCCATCGCTGAGGNGGTTCAGTTCGGTAATTCGCCCCACNGTGCCAATGTCNTAGGGGCGCATCCCCTGCCCGTCTTCGCCATCATCAACCAGCAACACGCCAAAGNCNCGATTACCCAGCAGGCAATTGTTGATCATCAGCTTGTACCGTTCCTCGAAGATGTGTAGTGGCAGATACATATAAGGAAACAGCACCGTATTCAGCGGAAAGAGCGGCAGAAACTCATCATCGTAATCCATCAGCAATTACCAGCCTTTACCCAGGGTTGAAACGCCCAGAAAATCAGCTTATCTGCTGCTCATTATACGGTTAGCCCGCCTGGCTGTCAAGTCAGCGGGAACACCAGGGCTGGCCGACTGCCCGCTTGACAACAGGCGGCAATGGTGATACTATCATCCAACAGTCGCGCCTGCCCCCGCAGCGCGGCGGTTGTGATGGAAGCAGATGCCGCAGAACAGCCCCGGCATACCAGCCCGGGCTGCTACTGCCGCATCTGCAAGGCAGAGTAGTTTGTGAAGTATAACCTTTTTCAACCCGGCGCAAGTGGCGCCATCGAGCAACCCCCCACCCAGCAGACCCGGCCACCGCGCCAGGCGCTGGTAACCCAGAAGGGAGAAGTAAATGATACCCAAACGGCGGAACGCCCTCACGGTTCTCCTCGTGCTTATCGCTGGCCTGGCAATTGCCAGCATGTCGTTTATTGGCAATGTCGCGCAACCCTCACCCACCCTCGCCAGCGGCCTCAATAGCCGCAGCCTCTATACCAGCGCCTTCGGCGAGCAGCCACTGACCAACTCCACCGCCGCTGGCAACGGCGTCATCGTCGGCCACGACTATCATCACGACACTACCACCACGCCCCTGCGCGATAATGCCAGTCTTGGGGTTGGCGTTGGCCTCGTGGTCGCCCGCACCCTGGATCGGCAGTTGGGGCATATCGCGCAGGGGCGTGG
>QHBQ01000322.1 GCA_003243865.1 Candidatus Chloroheliales bacterium
GAGCTACGCGACCACGCCTGGCGAGCAGTGGAGTATGCCTACGCCGAGCGGCACGGCAGCGCGATGGCCGAGTTCATGGCGGTAGTCAAGCACGACTCGCGTTACGAATTCGATACCTTGCCCGGCTTCTATGAGATGCCGTCAATCGGCTATCTCGCTCTAGCCCGCGCCTACTATGGCGTCGGCAAGCAGCGCTACGCCCGTGCCCTGCTCCTCCTTGCCGGTCAACGCTACCCCGGCGACCTCAACATCAGGATGTTGCGGCGGCGCATCGAAACTGAAATGAGCGATCAGGCACTAGTGTCATCATAGACGCGCCAGCGGTCTACGCTGATGAAGCCACCTATGCGGTTGGTGTCGTAGATGACATAGGCTTTGCGATCAGGCGGACCGGTGAGGATGATCATGCCGTAGTCGAACTCCTGGAAGCTACCCGTACTGCTCGCTTCCGGTGTAGTGGCCCAGCCGAGCCGCTCGCGCACATCGCTATGTTCGCGCCAAAGCTTGCCAAAACCATACTTCGGGGCATATAGGTCGGGCGAGGGCGGGATTTCGTGGCCGCCAGGGTCGCTGCCATCAACATAATTGTCCTCGAAGAATGCGCCCCCCCCGTCATCGTAGAGAACAAATATACCACGTTTTTCGCTCTGGCCGCGGAAGTACTGAACCGTCTCAATCATCTCACCCCCCTGAAAGCGCTCATGGGGAATCTGGGCATCGGTCGCGGGGTTGTAGGGACAGTTAAGCGCCGCCTGATCGAGCGGGTGATCGGCCCAGACCTTGCCGCCCTCGCCTCTGGTGGGCGGGTAGCTATTGCGGCAGCCATTAGGGTCGTACGTGTGAACCCGGTCAAGGTAGATGTTGCTATAGGCCTGCCAGAGGCTGACGCAGCAGTAGCCTGTGCCAGTGGCATCGTAGAAGACGTATACCTTCTGCACTGGCGCGTTGGCAGAGACGGCGTAGCCAGCCGCGAACTGCTGATACCAGCCCAGACCGATAGTTTCGGGGCCGAGTGCCGACCCGAGGCGAGCAGGCACCCGTACAATCCCACCTGCAACATCAGCATCGCTCGCCTGCTGGGCGCTGCCGTCAGTGAACAGGAAGAAGGCGCGGAAGTGAGAATAGGCGGGATACTGCTCGGTGATTTTAATGACCGCCCCGTTCTGGTACGTTTGCGCGGAGACAACCGCATCGGTGGCAGCAAGGATCGGGCAGTGCAGCGCGTCAGACATCGCGTGCTGGGCGGACCATGCCTCGCCCAGCACACCACTGGGCGCGGGTTTGCAGGTGGCCGCATCGAAGCTGGGCTTGCCCGCATTGTTATAGCGCCAGTCATAGTAGTGCTGACCGATGTTGCCCATCTGCACCCGGTAGGCGGCTGGTGCGGAGGGAACGTAGGTGAGGACGCGGCGCTGGTACGGCTGGATTAGCACATCGGTATTTGGCTGGCCCGCAATCTTGACCTTCGCCCAGTATGCCTCGGCAATTGGGTAGCCGGTGGCATAGAACCAGGGGTCATTGAGTCGGGCGATGACCCGCTTGCCACCATTCATTACTGGACCGCTCTGGTTGAGGAAATCCCAGAAGACTTTGGGGATGTTGTGCTTGGTGATTGGCTCGTAGTAGGCGATGATGGCACCGCGGTCACTAGTCTTGCTGCGATCCTCTGCCGGGTAGCCGCTGCGACTAATGTTGCTGGTCACGCTCCGCCCCACATGACTATCGGTTGAGTGAAGCAAGTCACGAAAGCTGGCATAGGTGGGGGCGGCGGGATCGTCGGCGTCCGAAGCGAGATTGATGTAGGCAGGGTAACGTGCCATGTACTTGTTGTCGCCTACCTGCATTCGACCCGTGATCAGCTCGACGGTGAGCAAGCCGTTGGTGACGTAGAATTTACTGCCCTTGTCGGCGTTGGGGTTGTTGATCTCCATGCGGCTCTTGTCGAAATACTGCACCAGCCGCTTCCCGTTCACCCCCTCGGCGTAATCTTCGCTGAGACTGACCCCTGGCTGCGACCCCCAGTAGTAACCACGATTGACCCCCGACTGACCGACCAGCGCATCAGTGCGACTCCAGACGCTCTTGAACGCATCAGCCGCAAATTGCGTGGCAGCGGTAATGTGGGTGGTAGGCACCAACAGTGTGGTGAGTATGGCGATCGCGCACAGCGACACAAGCTTAGGCCGGTTCATCGGCTCCTCCTATCGATCAACTCGCAGCAGCTAAGTCATAACCGGAATCATAGCACAGTGGCAGGTAAAAAGTATCAGGGCAGCGGAAAGAACCGTCCTTCATCGGACGGTTCTTCAGGTGGGTGAGGGTAGGCTACGCTTAACATAGCCTACCACCAATCCTCTCCCGCAAGAGAGAGTGTGTTTGTGGCTTACGGGTTGTAGGTGTCGTTGTAGACGGCCCAGCGGTTGGCGTTGTAGCCACCGTAGCCGTTGCTGTTGTAGAGGACGTAAACCTTCTTGAGCGGCGCGTTGGTAGCGACCGCGATGCCCTTGCTGAAGTATTGATAGTAGCCGTTGCTGCCCACTTCCTGGGCGGTGGCCCAGCCAAGCCGCTCACGAACGTGCGCGCCAGTGCCTTCCCGCCACACCTTGCCGAAGCCGAACTTGGGCGCGTATAGGTTGGGTGCGGGTGGGGCCTCGTGACCGCCTGGGTCGGTGCCGTCCTGATACTGGTCCTCGAAGCGCTGCACCGTGCC
>QHBQ01000142.1 GCA_003243865.1 Candidatus Chloroheliales bacterium
CCCTGCTGGTTTGATAACGCGGGTGGCGGATTCAAGCACACAATTGACAGGAGGGGAAATGAATAAGTGGAGGACAAGTGCAGCAATGCTGACCCTGATTTGCGTCGGGACGCTGTTGGCGAGCTGCGGCGACCAGTTGTCTGCTAACGATGCCGTGCCAGCGACAACTGCCATCCCTACTACTGCCAGAGTGCTACCGCAAGCAAAGCAGACCGACCTCGTGCCGCTGGCGGTGCCAAGCGGAGAGGCAGCCTTGCCGCCGCCAGCGCCTACCCTGACCGCATGGGCGGCGGACATCGCGGCCAACCCCCAAGAGAGCTGGACTGAGGAGTTCGACGGCTGGAAGTACATGGCTTACGCCAACAAGGATAAACTGCAGGTCACCGCTATCTGCATGCTTACCGAATGCCATAATAATGCTTCGCCAAACACGAAACAGGGCATCCTCGACTACGTTGCCCTAAATCGCAAGCTGGCCGAGGAGTTGAGCGGTGTGGCTGAGGTTGAGGTAGTGTTCCGCTATCCACTTCCCGATGCCGATTACAAAGACTTTCTACAACAGAGTGGGTTGAGCGTCCGCCGCTGCATCGCCCACTTCCCCGCCCAGGATGCAGCAGGGCCATCAGTCGGCCTGGGGTGTGGTAGCAACGATTCTCATTACGACGGGGCGGTCGAGATAGATACTAATGCAGATGCGGCAAAGGTGAAACAGGTGCTGCAAGACTCGCGTGTGTTCGCCGTAGACTTGCTGCGGGGATTGGCAATACAGAAGGCACGGGCATATCTGGCGAAGAACAAGCCCCAGCTAGCCAATGTGCCAGTGGAAGATAGTCACAGTGCAGGTTTGTATCTGGAGGCGGAGGTAGCCGGGCTGGTAGGCAAGCAGCAACGACGGGTGCCGTTATTTGCCCCACGACAACCCGCCAGTGCCGCTGACGTGGTGATCGTTGGTGAGCTGCTGGGGGCTGCCACCCGCCTTGATGTTGCCGCCGCTGGTATCGAGGCTGACCGCGTATAGGTCGAAGCCATCGTTCCCCATCCTGAGGTAGGCAATCGCATTGCCGTCGGGCGACCAGGCCGGGGTGCGCAGGCCCTTGTCAATATCGCCGTTGCCGATTAGCTGGCTTGCGCCGCTGCCGTCTGCGCGGGCCACCCAGATACTGGTCTTGCCTGCCACCTTCGCGGCGTAGGCGATATACTTACCGTCCGGCGACCAGGCGGGATCGTAATCGGCCTCGTCCGACTTGATCAAGGTGATCCAGTTGTCGCTGTCGAAGATGTATTGCCAGATTTCCGCTTTGCCGCTCTCGTAACAGGTAGCGATGATGCTATCGTTGGCTGGCGACCAGGCGGGTCGCTCGAAGCCAACGTTGCTGATGCGAGCGGGACTGAGCCGCTTGTAGCTGGTGTCGTCTGGCACGCTCGACATTGACCAAACCGCCAGCGGGTCGCTGCCCTTGTCGTGGAGGAAGGCGATGCGCGCCCCGTCGGGCCGCCAGGAGGGGCCGAACGCCCAGTTCGAACCTGCGGTGTAGGTAACGGTGCCGGGGGTGGCATCGTTGAAGTCGTTGGTAAGGCGGATGACATTGCTACCATCAGCATTAGCAACCACCACATCGGAGTAGGAGTCGCCGTAGCGCACATAGGCGAACTTGCTGCCGTCCGGCGACCAGGCGGGCTGGGTCTCTAGTTCGGTGACTGTGCCAGGCTTGACCGACCCCGATATCGAGATACGCCGATTGTTGCCGTTGCGCCACTGCCAGATGGCGTTGTCGTGAGTGTAGAGAATGCTGCCGCTGAACTGAGCGGCCACACCCGTAGCCGGATGGTTGAAAATGCTGAACACGCCAAAGCCAGCCAGCAGCAGGGCGGCGATTGTGATTAGCAATGTGATGCGCTGCGATAGTTTCATAAGCCTTCAGTCTTACCTCATGCCTTCAAGGAGTTCGCGGGCCACGCTGCGGTCGTCCCAGGGCAGCTTGTCCTTCCCAACGATAATGCACTGCTCATGACCCTTGCCGAGTAGCGCCACTATGTCACCCGTCGCCGCACAGTCGAAGGCGGCGGCGATGGCGGTACGGCGGTCAGCAATCTTTAGGAAATCGCGGCCTTCTTGCTTGCCTTTCGCCTCCGCGCCCGCGGCGATTTCGTTGATAATCTTCATCGGCGGCTCGAAACGGGGATCCTCATCGGCGATGACGAAGAAGTCACACCACTTTGCCGCCGCTGCACCGAGTAGCGGGCGTTTGGCAAGGTCGCGTTCGCCCGCGCTACCAATCACGGCAATCAGCTTGCCCTGGGTTAGGGGCCGAAGGATACCCAGCACCTTATTCAGCGCGTCGGGGGTATGGGCATAATCCACGATGCAGGTAAAGTCCTGGCCCGCCTGGATCTGCTCCATCCGACCGGCTACGCCCGGCACCTGCTCCAGTGCGGCCTTAATCTCGGCGAGGCTGACGTTCTGCGAGATACCAACCGCGATCGCAGCGAGCGAGTTGTACACGTTGAAGCTGCCGGTGAGCATTAGCTCGAGGTCGAGGTTGCCGACCGGCGTGGCGGCGGTGTAGCGCAGGCCGTTCGCGCTGGCGACCACATTCAGGGCGCAGACATCAGCGTGTTCGTTCTGCACCGCATATGTTAGGGTGCGGCCATTGGCTGGCACGCGCTCAATATACATCTTTGCGTTGGGGTCGTCAAGGTTGACCACGCCGACTTTGACGATACCCTTGTCCATACTGGTGGCGAGGAAGTCGAACAGCTTTGCCTTTGCTAGCTGGTACTCCTCAACCGTGCCGTGGAAGTCAAGATGTTCGTGGGTGACGTTGGTGAGTACCGCAACATCGTACTCGCAGTGGTCGAGGCGATGCTGGGCCAGGCCATGCGACGACGACTCCAGCACCGCATAATCGCAACCATCGGCGACCATCTCGGCGAGCAACTCCTGCACCTCGACCGCCTCGGGGGTAGTGGCACGGGTGGGGTTGTCCCACAGTCGCGTACCCACCTTAAAGTAGACGGTGCCGAACAGCCCGGTTTTATGTCCACCCTGCTCCAGCACCTTGCTGATCAGGAAGGTGGTAGTGGTTTTGCCATCGGTGCCGGTCACGCCAACCACCCGTAGCTTACGGGCGGGATAGCCGTAGAAGGCGGCAGCGAAATCGGCAAGCGCTGCGCCGCTGTCGGGTGTGACGATCAGGGGGAGGCCAGGATGGGGGTTGCCACTCAGGTAATCAGGCTCGACTACCGCCGCGACTGCGCCCTGCGCTGCCGCAATGGGGATGTACTGATGGCCGTCGGCGCGATAGCCCTTCTCGTGGCGGGCGACGAACAGGCTACCCGGTCGCACCGCCCGCGAGTCATAAGCGATGCCGGTTACTTCGCGCTCCGGCGCATCGGC
>QHBQ01000175.1 GCA_003243865.1 Candidatus Chloroheliales bacterium
ATCCTCCAGGCATACGTGGAGGATGACCGCAGCCCCGCCGAGATTGAAGCGATGGGCTTCGACCCCGACCTGGTGCGCCGCATTATCCGCATGGTAGACCGCACCGAGTACAAGCGCAGGCAAGCGCCGCCCGGCATTAAGATCACCCCGCGCGCCTTTGGCCGCGACCGTCGCCTGCCGATCACCAATGGCTATGGGAAGTAACATGGCCCAGACCCTTGAGCAACCACCAGTAAAAGCCAGCCCCCAAGAGGCCCGCAGCATCCACGGCCAGGAGGGGTTGGGCGCGCTCTTCATCTTGCTATCCGCCTGCGGCTTCGGGGTGATGGGCGTATTCGCGATCTGGTCGTACCGCAACGGGGCCACCACCGTCACGTTGCTGGCGATGCGCTTCACCATTGCCGCCGCGCTGCTCTGGCCCTATCTCGCCCTCACCCGCCAGCCGCTGCTCGTGCGCGACCGCCGCAAGCTGCTCGGCCTGGCCCTACTCGGCGCAATGTACGTGGGGCAGGCGCTGGCCTACTTCAACTCGATCCGCTACATCCCGGTCGGCCTCACTTCAATCATCCTGTTCATCCACCCGGCGGTAGTGGCGATCCTCGCCTGGCTGATCTTCAAGGAGCATATAAGCCTGCCCAAGCTGCTCGCCCTCGGCCTGGCGCTCGCGGGTGTGGCGCTGGTAATTGGCGCACCGACCGGCACGCAGACCGACCTGATGCTAGGCATCGGCATCGCGCTCATCGGCGTGGTTGTCTACTCGCTCTACATCATCCTCAGCACCCGCATCATGGTTGGCATCTCCGCCCTAACCGCCAGCGCCTACGTCTTCACCGCCGCCGCCATCATCCTACTCGTTTACGGGCTGATTAGTGGCGAGTTCCGTCCCCAGCAGGTGCAGGCCAATGGCTGGGATGTACATGACAACGGTTGGCTGGACATCCTCGGCGTGGCCCTGCTCGGCACCGTGCTGGCGATTACCACCTTCTTCGCCGGTCTCACCCGCCTCGGCCCCAGCCGCGCCACCATCATCAGCACGCTTGAGCCGGTCGTCACCGCGCTGAGTGGCTGGCTGCTGCTCGGCCAGCAGTTGGGCGAGCTGCAATTGCTGGGCGGCGCACTGATCCTCACCGCCGTGCTGCTCTTGCAGGCGCGGCGCAGAAAGGTCATCCCCGATGCCTGAAGCTGAACTCCGCCTCTTCGTGGCGATTGACCTACCCGCTGCGCTGAAGGATAAGCTGGTCGCCATTACCGAGCGCCTGCGGCTGCCCGGTTACGACGCAGTGCGCTGGGTGCGACCCGGTAGCTTCCACATCACCATCAAGTTCCTGGGCGAAACTCCGACCAGCCGCATCCCCACCATCGAACAGGCGATTGCCGCGCTCGCCGCCCGCCAGCGCCGCTTCGACCTGACCATTGGTGGGCTGGGTTTCTTCCCCAGCGGGGCGAACGCCAACCACATCTACGTCGGCATCAGTGGCGACCTTGCCGCCCTCAGCAACCTGCACCGTGCCGCCGAAACAGCCTTCGCCAAGCTCGGCTACGCCCCAGAAAATAAATCGTTCAAGCCGCACATCACCTTGGGTCGCCTGCGCAAAGAGGCGACCAGGGAGCAGCACGACGCGGCGGTTCAACGCGCCCTCGCCCTCCACCTCGCCACCCTCGGCAGCTTCACCGCCGACGGCCTGCGCCTGATGCGCAGCACGCTTGCGCTGGGCGGCTCGATCTATGAGGAGATGCAGTTTGCGCCATTTCAATAGCGGCAGAGATCAGCCTCGTGCCTCTAGAAAGCCAAAGCCTTGAAACGCCTACCTACCATTTCCGTGCTAGCCATTGCCATTCTGCTTAACTCTCTCTCAGCTAACCCAGCCGCCGCCAACTCATACCTCATACCTCATAGCTCATACCTGAGCGCAGCAACTGACCAGTTCGCCGCACCCGCGATCGGCCGGGTGTGGCAGGCGGCAGACGGTGCAGTGGGGCATGGCGCGAGCCACTCGTGGGTATGGGGGCCAGGGGCGTTCCTTACCACTTACGAGCCTGCTAGCACCCCTTCTGGCAACCACCTGGTGCAATATTTCGACAAGGGACGGCTGGAGGTCAACGACCCCCACGCTGATCCCACCGCGCCCTGGTACGTTACCAGCGGGCTGCTGGTTAAGGAGATGGTCAGCGGTCAGTTGCAGACTGCCGATGGCTACGAGCAACGCGCTCCCGCCGCCATTCCGGTTGCGGGCGACGATGGGCCAAGCTACGCCGCCTTCGCCAGCCTCACTGCGCCAACCAGCGACCGTAGCGGCGCACCGCTCAGTCAGCAAATCAGCAATGACGGCAGGGTGCAGAACATCCTCCGCCCGCCCGACGATAGCATCACCGCCGCCCACTTCGATGCTGCGAGTGGTCACAACATCGCCTCACCGTTCTGGCAGTTGGCCGCCGCGGGCGACCCGCTGTTCGCCCCCAACTGGCTCTACGTCCTCGGCCACCCGATTACTGAGCCGTACTGGGCCAGCGTCAGCATCAACGGCAAGCCCGCCCGCGTGCTGGTGCAGCTATTCGAGCGGCGGGTACTTACCTACAACCCGGCCAACCCTGCCCCCTTCCAGGTCGAGTTTGCCAACCTCGGGCGCGCTTACTACCAGTGGCGCTACCGCAGCCCGCTTGCCCACGAGGAGAAGCCGCCCGCCGATTACACCAGCTACGATGTGGCGGCCAGCATCCACGCTAACCGCAGCGTCAG
>QHBQ01000038.1 GCA_003243865.1 Candidatus Chloroheliales bacterium
AGCGGCAGACCGAGACTGGGGCTAGGGATGTAGTCGCGCAGTTCAGCGATAGGCACGAAGCGGGCCAGCGCCACCACCTGCTCTGGGTCGTCCTGCCAGCGCAGGTTGGCAACGCCAGCATCGAGCAGGCGGGCGCGAAAGGCGCAGGTGAGATAGAGCTTGCCCGCCGCCGCACTTTTCGCTTCGGCGACGTAGGCCAGGGCAACCGGCGCGACTGGCAACCCGGTTTCCTCCGCAAACTCGCGTACCAGCGCTGCGGCGATGTCTTCGCCCGCCTCGGCCCGCCCGCCAGGCAGGGTCCAGAGCAGAGCATCGCTGCCAGCGATGCGGTTGCCGACCAGCAGCACTGCCTGCTCCACAGCGTCGAGCAGGATGCCATGGGCGACGCGATATTGGTGCCAGGGTTCGGTCACGTGATCTCCGATTGCAGATTGCCGAAGGTACGCCGATATTATAGGCATTGGTGGGGCGGTTGACAAGCTCCGCAGCATACCATAGATCAGCATACCGCTGCAACTTTCCGCCTGCTGTTGCGTAGATGCTTATAACAAACTCAAATCACGGCGCAGAGGTAGTTGACATCCACCGAAACTGTGCTACAATGAGCGCGCTTGTTCAAGATCCACGACGCGGGGTAGGAGGAGCCTTGCGGCCAAAGGACAGCGACCCATAAGGCATAGTCATCCCGGTGGAAGGAAGTTGCTATTTGCTCCCGGAGCGACAAGGGAAGGAGGTGAGTCAAGTTGCATAACGTTATCCACGTCCTGCTTCAGCAGGTTCCCAACATTAACCCAAACAGCAGCACCAGCATTGACTTCGGCAGGGTTGCCGAGCAGGCGCTGCTGGCGCTGCTCTGGGCCATTGTCGGCGCGATCGTTTTCTCGGTCATTATCGCCCTGGCAATGCGCGTGTTCAGCATTCTAACCCCCGGCCTTGATGAGATGGCCGAGTTGCGCAAGGGCAACATCGCCGTCGGTCTGGTCGGGGCTGGTTTCGTACTAACCGTCTCAGTGGTAGTAATCGCCATCCTGGTGCACCCGTAGGCGCACTGCGGCTGGCAATGTTAAGAAGGGAAAACCGGAATGACCAGAAACAAACACCTCGCCTACCTGCTGGTAGTCGCCGCGCTGATTAGCGTCAGCGTTGGGTTGGTAGGATCGCGGGTCGCGCTGGCCTCGCAGGAGCAGCACCCCAACCTCAACCCGATGCAAAGCAGGTTTGCCAGCGTCCACAGCGGAGTGCTGGCGGCAGGTAAGTACAGCTACATCGTTGCCTTCAGCGACAACGATCAGAGCACGCAGAATATGCAAGACCCCGCCAATGGCGCGTCGTTCGACGCGAGTGTGCCGAAGGTGGTCGCCTGGCTGGCAATCAAACGCAACGACGCCTCTGCCCCAGCTACCAAGTTCTCAACCGCGATTGATTTCTCCTCACCCGCTGGCCTGACCATCAGCAGCACCTTCAGCGGCGGCAAGGATAGCATCACCCCTGGCAACCAGACCTACGACCAGGACTCGATAGTCTCCAAATACGTGCTGATTAAAGGCAGCGCCAATGCCAAACTGCTCGGCACCTGGAGCGTCAGCTTTTCGGTGGGCGGGCAGGATCTCACCACCGAGAGCTTCACCCTAATCAAGGCGGGTGCGCCAACCAACAACGGCACACCCATCTCGAAGACCACGCCAACCAACAATGGCACACCCATCTCGAAGACCACGCCAACCAACAACGGCACACCCATCTCGAAGACCACGCCCACCTCGAACACCACGCCAACCCCGACTGCGGGCGGTACTACCGCCTGCGAGAGTACCAGCACCACCACCGACCCGCCCAGCCAGGTGCATAGCTGCCTGGAAGGACAGGGCTATGATGTGCTGGACACCGGCCAGACCACGAATCAAACATCAGGCAAGAAGATCGCCTACGTCTTCTCCGACATGGCCGACCCGAACAAGGACTACTACGCCGCGGCAACCTCGAATCAGGTGTTCTACTCGTTCGAGGTGCTGGCTAACGCCTGGCCCGACAGCGTTTTTCTGGCGGTCGAGCTTGCCTACAGCAAGCAGTTCACCATCATCACCGCCGCGGCGCTGACGGACTGGCAGACCTTTCTCAAGGCGTACAACCCCAGCGACCAGAACGCCACTACGAAGGCGTGGCAGGACTTCTCTGCCAAGATGACCGTCAGCATCTACGACAACGACTCCCAGCAGTTTCTCACCCCGCAGCAGACCAAGGACTTTGCCACCAAGAACTTCGGCGGTGGCAGCAGCACTAACTCAGGCAATGACACTGGCGTGCCGATCGGCGACCCCACTCATCCGGCGAACAGCAGCGTCAGTAGCGTCAGCGTCAGCGCCGATACGATTATCCTGCCGCCCGACGGCAGCAGCACCAGTCAGATTACAGTCAAGGTGTACGACCGCCAGAGCAATCCGCTCACCAACCAGGAAGTCAGCTTCAGCATCAGCGGCGCGGCGGGCGGCAAGCTCAGGCCAACCAGCACCTCAACCGATAGCAAAGGAATGGCGCAGACCACCTATACCGCAGGCAAGACCGCTGGCACGGTGACGATCGTGGCTGAGTCGCAGGGGGTGCGCGGCACCGTGACCATCGGCCTATCGGGCAGCGATGTGCCACAGAACAATACCAGCGACCCCGCAGCGGCAGTCAAATCCGACCTGGTATCCAAGGGCTACGAAGTTAGCGGCGTCGGAGCGCTGAAGAGCGACCCTACCACCGTGTTCGTAATCATGCCGCGCGTCTCGTCCACCCTCGACGATAACCTGGTCAAGCAGATCCTGCTGGGCTGGGTGTCCTTGACGAGCAACTACCCTAACGCCAAGAACCTGCTGGTTGTCACCAGCTTCTCGATTCAAGGCACTAACTACGGCGTGCTGTGGGGCATCAGTAGCAGCGACTTCGCTACCCTGGT
>QHBQ01000430.1 GCA_003243865.1 Candidatus Chloroheliales bacterium
TTGGCGATGAGCAGGAGATACCCAGGTATCCACCGCATGAGCCTGCTGCTCCGCCCGGTGGTCATGGTTGACGACGCCGACATTGTGCAGGAGGTACTCACCGAGCGGATGTTGGAGTTCGAGCGGTTGGATCTGATATATAGCTTCTCCCAGCCTTTCTTTGGCCATGGTCTGGTTAGAGCCTTGAACCGCGAGTTCAGGCCACAACGTAAAATGATTCAGCCCGCCTTCAATCACAGCCGCGTGGCAGCTTACGCCGAGACCATGACTTCATGTGCCGAGCAAGCACCCAGGAAATGGCAAGATGGCGCAACCCTGAACATCGCGGACGAATTGACCCGTATTACAATGGGGATTATTGGCAAGGCGATGTTCGACTCCGACTTGCTGGGTGAAATGGACGTGTTGGGCAACGCAATAACCACAGCAGTAACCGGCACCAGCGGGGCGCTGCCAATCCCGCTCGGCGTTCCGACACCCCGCAACCTGAAGGTGAAGGCAGCGATCAAGCGGCTCAACGCTACTATATATCGCCTGATAAGGGAGCGTCGCGCTGAAGGAATAGACCACGGCGACCTGCTCTCGATGCTCATCGCCAGCAAAGGTGAATCGGGTGAGGGGATGAGCGACGAGCAAATAAGGGATGAGCTGATCACCATCTTTCTCGCCGGTCACGAGACGACCGCGCTGGCGCTCACCTGGAGCCTCTATCTACTCGGCAGGCACCCTGCCGAGTATGCAAAGGTGCGGCAGGAGGTAGATACCGCGCTTCAGGGTCGCACCCCACAGCTTAACGATCTAGTCAAGCTGCCCTACACGCTACAGGTTATCAAGGAGGCGATGCGCCTCTACCCACCAGCGCACGTGATTAGCCGGGTAACTGTAGAAGCAACCAAGCTGGGAGGCTACGAGTTGCCCAAACATCAGGTTGTGATGCTAGACATCTACGCAATGCACCACCGTAACGCCTATTTTCCTCAGCCAATGCACTTCAACCCAGATCGCTTCAGCGTAGAGCATGAGAAGCTGCTACCAAAGGGCGCATACCTGCCATTCAGCACCGGCCCCAGGGTGTGCATCGGCTCCCAGTTTGCCATGCTTGAAACGCAGCTGGTGCTAGCGACTCTGATACAACGGATTGATTTCGAGCTTGTGCCAGGGCAGAAGGTTAGGCCAGCAGGGCTGGTTACGTTGCGCCCAAATGGGCCGGTCAAAATGCAGGTAAAGCGGCGAATAATGGAGGGTACCCAGTGACAGCAAATAAAGTTATCCCCGGCCCGCGTGAACTGCCGCTCATCGGCAGCATTCATACCTTGTTTCAAGATGCAATTGAAGTGCGCACCAGACACTCGCGGCAGTTCCCCAACATCAATCAGTTGCATCTTGGCCCCTATACTCTTGTGCGCACTAACAACGCCGACTACATCCACGACGTACTGGTCACCCAGGTAGAGGAGTTCGACAAGACGGACCAGGTGACTAGTATTGCCAAGCCGGTGCTGGGCAATGGGCTGCTCACCAGTACCCACGGGCCGCACCGCCGCATCCGTCGGATGGTGCAGCCCGCCTTCAACCACAGCCGCATTGCTACCTACGCCGATACAATGGTAGAGACAGCGTTGGCGAGGGTAGGGCAGTGGCAGGATGGTCAGGTTATCAACCTTGCCCAGGAGCTAGTCAGTATTACGATGCAGATTATCTCGAAGGTGATGTTCTCCACCGATATTACTGCCGAGTCGCAGCGGCTTGGTCAGGCAATCGTCACCGCGATGGCCTATGTTACTAATTACTTCTTCTTCCCCTTCATCTCTTATCTACCAGTGCCACCGACCATTCGCTATCGGCAGGCGGTAGCAAGGTTGAACGATACTATTTACCACATGATTGACGAGCGGCGACGAAGTGGCGAAGACCGGGGCGATCTCCTCTCCATGCTGATTCAGACCCGTGACACCGACGACACCGCTCTCTCCGACGAGCAGATACGCGACGAGGTGATGACTACCTTCATTGCGGGTCACGAATCCACCGCTAATGCGCTATCCTGGGCCTTCTACCTGCTTACGACTAATCCCGAAGTGTACGCACGGCTTGAGGCTGAGGTGAATACAGCGCTTGAGGGCCGCAAGCCAACAGTGGCAGACATCGCAAATCTGCCATATACGCAGCAGGTTATTAAGGAGACGCTCCGCCTCTACCCACCAGCACACTTCACCATCCGTATTGCCCTCGACGACACCCTCATCGGTGAGTACCCCATCAAGAAGGGGACGCTGATACTGCTGGACTTCTACACGATGCATCATCGCGCCGACTACTTCCCCCAGCCAGAGAACTTTGACCCCGACCGCTTCATTACGGAGCGCGAGAGGGAGATACCTAAGTGGGCGTATCTGCCGTTCGGTGCAGGACCACGAGTGTGCATCGGCAATTCATTTGCAATGATGGAGGCAACGCTGGTGCTGGCGGCTATGGCGCAGCGAGTGCGGCTGGAGCTTGCTGAGGACAAGCCCGTTCGACCTCAGCCGCTGGTGTCGCTTAGGCCGAAGGGAGGTATTAGGATGCTTGTGCATCGCCGCGCTAACTAATCAATGGTGCTAGTTCGGCACCCTGCCACGCATAAAGGTGCGTGGGGAAGCCTCTCATTAGCGGCAATCAGCCCAAACTTGTGCGTAACTTGGCAACTAGCACCATTGGATATATAATAGGGCAGATTGCTAACCCGCTCCGCATCTATTATGGTGTAGGGAATACAGCTGCTTAGGAAAGCGAATATGGCACT
>QHBQ01000298.1 GCA_003243865.1 Candidatus Chloroheliales bacterium
CCACCGCCGCCGCCACCACCGAAGATGTCGCCGAGGATGCTGCCGCCCTCGCTGTGTCTGCTACTGGTGCCGAAAGGCGACTCGAAGGTGCCGCCACCCGCATTGGGTGGGGAGTTGCCGGGGCCGCCACCGCCGCCGAAGTCCTGGCCGCCACCACTGCCCGACTGGCCGCCACCACCGCCACCACCGAACGGGATCGGAATTGGAATGGGGATGCCACCGCCACCGAATAGCCCCCCGCCCCCTCCGTAACCGGAATAGCCACCGTAGCGGCCAACCCGCTGACGCACACGGTTGCCATAGCCGCGCACGCTGCTGAAGATGCCGATAACAATGACCAGCAGCACCAGCCCGCACAGGCAGGTGCCGAAGCCGATGCCACCCAGGCCGAAGCCGCCACCGTTGTTCACGCTGCCGCCCGGCCCAAAGTTGGAAGTGGGTGCAGTGTAAGTGTTGCCGCTACCACTGCCACCATTCGTGGGCGCGAAGCCGCTGCCGGGCGCGCCGCTGACACCGAGCGCATCGGAGGCCTGCCCACCCAGTGCCGCGTCCAGTGAGTAGAGGCTGGCAAAGACCGCAGGCGCGTACTGGGGCCCGCCGCTGGCCCGCAGGTACTGCACGCCCGCATCATAAGCGTTCTGCTGGTCACTGTTGCTCAGGCCGCTGCTGCGGCCCACCAGCACCACATAGTAATGCGCGTTCGCCGCAGTGCTGGCGGCGACGAGGACGCCGTTGCTGTTCAGGTTACTATTCGCCTGGCTGATAAAGTCGCTCTTGCTACCGGTGAACGAGGAGGTGGTCAGCACCGTCGCTGGCACCTTCATCGCGTTGGCGAACTCCAGCAGGCGGCTGCGCTGCGCGCTGGTGAACACGCTGGCGTCATCCTGCACCCGCGAGCCGGACGCGGCAAACGTCAGCGTCACGCTCAGGGACAAAATCACCGCCAGCCATAGGCCCGCGCTTACCTTTAGCAGTTTGTTCATAATTTTTTCCTTCTCTCTAATGCGATATCCTTCACTTATAGAACGAAGGGTGCTACCCACTGTGGCGCAGCGGCTAGTACCGCAACATGGAATGTTGAGCGGCGGCACGCACCCACCCCCAACCCCTCCCGCCGGGAGGGGAGACCATCAATATCCCATTGGCGCAGTCGCCTACAATCTACAATCTACAATCGCTAAAAGTCTGGGCCGCTGCCGCCGCTGCCGGAACTGAACACCGCGCCGAGGATGCCGCCCAGAATGTTGACCGCCGCGCCAGCAATCGCGCCAGCGGCCTCGGCTCCACCAGTCGCGCCCGCTGCATTAACCACGCTCTCGAACCCTCCACCACCAGCGCTACTGCTTGAGCCGCGCGAGCCGCCACCGCCAGGAGCAAAGCTCGACTCGAACGTGCCGCCCCCCGCGTTGCTGCTGGCCGCGCCGCCCCCACCCCCACCGCCAAACGCGCTGGCGAACGAGCCGCCACCCGCGTCAGGCGCAGGCGGCGTAGCTGCGCCGCCACCGCCGCCCAATGAGAGCGAGCCACCGCCGTCGCCATAGGAGCCACCACCCAGCCAGATGGGGTAGAAGACCGGGCCGCCGCCAACGTAGCCGCGCCCGTGGTCCTCTCCCTCGCTTGCTGCACCGCTGGGCCGCTGCTGCCCCGCTGGCATAGGGTGGGCCTGACGCCACAGCCAGCGCACAAAGATGAAGGCGAGCCAGAGACCGAACAGCACGAGCAGAATCAAGCCGATGTTGCCCCAGAAACCGGAGCCGGAGCTTGCTGGCTGGCCAGAGCCGGACGGTTGGCTGCCGTTACCGGCGCTGGTCGAGCCGTTGCCGAGGCCGCCTTCGAGGTAGCCGATGATCGCGGTGATGGCGCTGACGTACTGCGGCCCCTGCGCCGCGCGCAGATACTGGTCGGCGGCGTTCTGCGCCCCGTCTAGCATATTCGCACTGATGCCCGCCTTTGGCCCTGCCCCGATTAGCCGATAGCGGTCATTCTCGTTGTTGTCTTTGTAGGTAGAGATACCGATGACCACGTTGTTCTCAGTTACCAGCTTGGCGACCTTACGGCTGAAGTCAATCTTCGCCCCGTGATACTGGTTGGTGATGTAGATCACCAGCGGCAGCGGAAAGTTGCTAGCCAGCGAGCGCACGCTATCCACATCGTTGGCGCTGAGGACGTTGCCTTCGTTGATAATCGTGATGTTGCCGTTCTGGGTGGGCGTGGCCGCTTGCGCCAACGCGCCGCAAGCGCTGGCAAGCAGCAGGCTGAATAGAGTGATGGTTAGCAGAATGATGCGCTTCATTTCGGGTTATCCTCTGGTTAAGTCCCTGGTGTCGGTAAAGCAGTAGCGATGGTGAGATAATGTACTCCCCCACCCAGCCTCCCCCTTTGGGGAGGGGTTTGATGATCCAGCCTCCCCCTTTGGGGAGGGGTTTGATGACCCAGCCCCCCTTGGGGAAGGGTTAGGCGCTAGGTTGGCTGACTTTGGCGTTGGGCGATGACCAGTTGGCGTTGAAGATCTGCTGCGCCTGATCAATCTCGCCCTTTGCGCTCTGCAAGGCCGCCTCCACATCGTGCAAATCGTGGTCGAGCCTGGTGTACTGGAAGGCCAGCGGGAGGAAGCCGGGACTCTTCAGCTTCGCTAGCTGGTCGTTGGCTTCACTGAGCAGTTGATTGCCGGGGTTGAGGTGGGCAGCTACCTGGTCGTAAGCCTGCTGGCTCTGCATCTTGAGGAAGTCCATGTTGCCGCCCATCTGCACCACCTGGGCACTCAGGTCGCTGGACAGCTTCTTCGCGCTGCTCACACGCATCGCCCAGCGCGCGTTCAGCCCGCTGATGGTAAGAAAGGCGATGACCAGAATGGCGATGACGACGACGACTGCGACGGTGATGAAGGTGTTGCGCTGGCTGGTGTCGTTGCCGGTGATTTTGTCCATAATCGCAGTGGCGTAGGCGATCGTGCCATCAACGATATTGCTAGTCAAGGCTGCCTTCTGGCTGTTGAGGATATTGCTAACTTCGGTGTCGCTCAACTTGGCGGTCTTTGCGCCAATGCTGCCGCGCAGGTCGGTAATCACCAGCAGGCCGTTGCCCATGTTCAGGTAGTCGTGAAGGTAGGTGGTGTAGCCCCTTGCATCGCCACACTGGACTGAGCCGCACTGAATGGGTATATCCTCGGTGCTGATGATGGCAATCTTGGCATCGTAACCGCGCCCTTTTAGACGATTGACCGCATCCTTGAGCTTGTTTTCAACGTCGCTCTGTTTTTGGTTGATACTACTGAGCAGGCCAGCGGCATTCGGCGATAGGTAATAGCCGTTCTTGTTCAGGGCATTGATAATCTCAACCGAGTTGCGCGGTTGAGCATAAGCGCTGCTAAGGCTGAGGGTGAGGACAAGGGCGAAGCCGAGCAGGGCGATAATCGCGGCGCGGCGGATAAGGGGATGGGCGGTGGTTATCAAGAGCTTCTCCTCTTCATAGTATTTGGCAAGGCAAGGAAGCAGGCTTATCTCATGCCTGCTCCCTGCATTATATCATACTTATTTACGTAAAGGCAGTGTGTAAGTTTCAGACGCCTTTCATCCCGGCCAGGCGTTTGACCGCGCGGGCGGGCGCGCCTGCCTCGTCGCCGACTTTCTCGTC
>QHBQ01000027.1 GCA_003243865.1 Candidatus Chloroheliales bacterium
GGGGCGGGCGGTGGCCCGCCCTTCTGCACGAAAGGAGACAATAAGGTTGCCTCGCGAGTGCCGGTGGGTTAGAATAGGGCGGGCGTAAGGTTGGCAAATATTTTGCCAACTTTAATGCACAGATGGGCTGGCATATGGTATGCTTGCGGGAGCAAGGTCGTAACCCAACGCGCATGAGTCATGCCGGATTTTGCGAAGGGCAGCCACATCAGGGGCAAAAAGCCCTCAGCGGCTAACGGCAAAAAGCCCCTAGCGGCTAATGGCAAAAAGCCCCCAGCGGGGGTTGGGGGAGAAACGCCGCCATACTTCAATGCTGAAGCAACTACTAAAGCAAAAAGCCCCCAGCGGGGGTTGGGGGAGAAATCTCGCCCAGCAACCAACTAAGCCCCCAGCGGGGGTTGGGGGAGAAACGCCGCCATACTTCAATGCTGAAGCAACTACTAAAGCAAAAAACCCCCAGCGGGGGTTGGGGGGAGAAATGCCGCCAGGTTACTAACCCGAAGGAAACAATAATGCCCGACGACAAAGGACATCGCACCGACCCCACCACCTTGGCTAACGCCTATCGTCTGCGCCAGGAGCGCCCACCTGCGGAAGCTCATCTATGGGCGCAGCTAAGGAATAAGCAAAATGGCTTCAAGTTTCGCTATCAACACCCAATCAATCACTATATCGTGGACTTCTGTTGCTTGTCGGCGAAGCTGATTGTCGAGGTAGACGGCGATAGCCATGCTGAACAGGGCCATTACGATGCAACTCGCACCCGCTGGCTGGAACAGCGCGGCTGGCAAGTGATGCGCTTTACTAACATTGAGATATACGAGTCGCTGGAAGGGGTAGTTGAGGCAATTGTGGCTGCTTGTCAAGAGCCCGTGGGTATGGTAAGCTCAGATTAGCCTTGTTGACGGGGCAAGATTTCTCCCCCAAACCCCCGCTGGGGGCTTAGTTGACAGGCGATCCCGCTGGGGGCTTAAGATTAGTAGCGGAGCAGCATTTCTCCCCCAAACCCCCGCTGGATGGCTCAGATTAGCGGCGCTTCAGCTTGCTAGCGGCGAGGGCGGCATTGACGCAGGGCGGCATTTCTCCCCCAAACCCCCGCTGGATGGCTCAGATTAGCTCATGCTTACGAGGTAACAAGGAATAATCCATGCTGCAACTAATCGGGGTTTGGATTGGGCTGGTAACGTTTGTCAGCATCTGGTGGGGTCATGTCGGGGTGCGCTGGGTGGAGGCGCACAGCCGCAACATCTGGCCGCCGGTTGCCGCGCTGCTGCTCGCCGCGCTGGGGCTGAACCTCTACGCCCTGTTCGCGCCGAACCTGGCACTCGGCGGCACGTGTAGCGTGGTCGGCTTCACCGTGTTCTGGGATGCGGTCGAGGTCTATCGCCAGCAGTGGCGGGTGATTCACGGCCACGCGCCCACCAACCCACGCAACCCGCGCCACGCCGCCTATCTTGCCGCCGGGCTGGGTCGCGCCGACGATCCACTGAAGCGCGAGCCGCAAGGCGTGCCGGTCAATGCGCTGTATGAGGCCCCCCGTTGCAACCCCTGTGTCGGCACCCCTTGCCTGGTCTGCCCGCGACGTAAGGGCAACCAGAAGATAACCCGCCGCCAGGAAGCCCACGCCGCAATTATGGCCCAGGTCGCCGAGGTGGAGCAATGAGCCTGACAATCCTCTACAATCTACAATCTGCAATCTACAATCTGCAATCCCCCGATTGGGGCGCGCTGGCGCTCGGCTGCTTCGCGCTGGGCATCATCGGCTTCGGCTTCTTCTGGGTGATTCGCGTCGAATACCATCTCGGCTATCTGTGGTGGCCCTACATGATGGCGCTCGGCCTGCTGCTCATTGGCGGCTCACTGTTCGTCGGCGACGCAGGCTACGCCGCAATGCTGGGCATCGCGGGCGCTTCATTCGTCTGGGGCGCAACCGAATTGAAGGAGCAGGCGGTGCGCGGCGAGATTGGCCTCTTCCCCTTCAACCCCAAGCCCAAGCCCAGCCCGCCAGGGGTGAAGTGGATCAAGCGCATCAAGGCGCCGCACCTGTGAGGCGTCGGGGATTAAGGATTAAGGACTAAGGATTAAGGATGATGACCAGATAAAGTCTCCCCCAGCGCAGCGGCGAAAAGCCCCCAGTGGCTAAAGGCAAAAAGCCCCCAGCGGGGGTTGGGGGGAGAAATGCTGCCATACTTCAGCCCTGAAGCAACTACTAAAGCAAAAAGCCCCCAGCGGGGGTGGGGGGAGAAATCTTGCCCGGCAACAATGTTTATCGGCACCGCCAATATTGCTGTAGGGGCGAACGCATATGCCCTGCCGCCTAACCGTCACGCCGGTAGTCAGGGTTGCGGGTGGTGGGGGCGATTAGAACCGCGGAAGGCGCGGAAACGATGCGGAAGACGCGGAACGGGCAGGGCAAGGTTACTGCTTACGATGGACATTGATGCGCCCCACCAGGGCGTATGCGATTCGCCCCTACGTCATGAGCGTTGGTTCCGACGAGCATGGTTGGGGGTTCGAGCAACGACGGGCGAGATGGTTGGTCACGATGGGCCTCATGGCCGTTCAGCAGGGCGTATGCGATTCGCCCCTACAGCAGGATCGCCACTTTCAAGCGGCATTGTTTATGCGCAGGTGGGATGCACCTAACTGAAGCGCACCAATGCCCATCGTGACTACCAACCTTGACGTAGGGGCGAATCGCATACGCCCTGTTGCCATGCGTCAATGCCCATCGTGACTACCAACCTTGACGTAGGGGCGAATCGCATACGCCCATAGGCATCAAATTAAGACGAAAGCCGAGGGTGAGCCAGGGGGTCTGGGGGTCTGCCCCCAGAGGCTGACTGGCAGCAAGGCTGCGATTAAGCATCATTGCGCCATGCCGGAGCGGGCGAACGCCGTGCTTACAAGTAGTATTGGTGAGCTTGCAGCAGCTGGGGGCTTACCCCCAGACCCCCTGTAAGTTCCCCACCCTGTTCTTATTTTGATGCCTACAGGCGTATGCGATTCGCCCCTACATCACGCCAAATCCGCTTCATCCGCTGTTACAAATCCGCTGGCTCGTTGTTACCTACACAAGCCGCAGATCGGTTGATAAACCCCTTTACATCGTGAAACACAAGTGCTATAATCTTGATATAAACGTGCGCACGTTTTATTGATGTGCGTATAGATGCCCCCTGTGCAGTGTATCGTATGCAGGCGCAACGCCTGAGACTACTTCACTAGACGAGACCGGAGCAACTACCGTGAACCGACTGAGCGAGGCCGACCGCCGCGAACTGTTCGCCGCCATCGAGGCGGGCGAGCCGGTTTCGCCGCGCTTCCTCAAGCTGCTCTTCCCCGATGCAACTAATGTCACTGGCGGCTACGAACTGGTCTATCGCGGCAAGATGCGCCGCGAAGATGTGATGCAGTTCACCTTCCCCGCCCCGCTTCAGGTCGTGCGCGCCATGCCTGAAGGCGCAACCGTTGCCAAAGGCGAGTGGAGCAATATGCTCATCTTCGGCGACAACCTACAAGTGCTGCGCGAACTGGCCGACCCCGCCAGCCCCCACAGCCTCGCGGGCAAGGTGCGCCTCATCTACATTGACCCCCCATTCTCCACCAAACAGGACTTCCAGGGCCGCCAGGAGCAGCAGGCATATCAGGATAAGGTGGCGGGCGCCCAGTTCATCGAGTTCCTGCGCCGCCGCCTCATCATGCTGCGCGAACTGCTCACCGATGACGGCAGCATTTATGTGCATCTTGACTCGCGCATGGCCGGGCCAATCAAGCTGATTATGGATGAGCTGTTTGGCCGCGAGAACTTCAGGAACGACATTACTTGGCAGAAGATCAGGTCGTCCAAAGGCCAAGCACAGTCTTTTGGTAATGTAAAAGATACAATCCTTTTTTACGCTAAGAGTAATGAGGTGTACTTTAGCCGCCTTTATACACCACTAGCCGAAGAGCGCATTGAACAGCACTACTCCATGATTGAGCCTGAGACTAACAGAAGGTATATGCTCGATAACTTTTCTCAAGCAGGGCAGGGTGAATCTCGCAGATTTGGAGATTTGGTAATAGCTCCTCCACCTGGCAAGCACTGGATCTGGTCGCAGGAGAAGATTGATGTAGCTATGGCGAAAGGTGAGATTATCATAACAAGTGGTGGTAGGCCAAGAGTTAAAAGGTACCTGGACAAGTCGCAAGGCAATCCCGTAGAGGACATATGGACTGATATACCACCCATTAACTCTCAGGCAATAGAGCGAACTAGTTACCCGACCCAAAAGCCTGAAGCCCTGCTAGAGCGCATTATCGAAGCCAGCAGCAGCCCTGGCGACATCGTGCTGGATTGCTTCGCGGGTAGCGGTACCACCGCCGCCGTCGCCGAGCGGCTGGGGCGGCGTTGGGTGGCGATTGACTGCGGCAAGTTCGCCATCTACACCATCCAGATGCGACTGCTCAACAAGCTGAAGGGTGGGCAGACCCCGCGCCCGTTCACTCTCTACAACGCCGGGTTGTACGACTATGATGAGTTGCGCCACCGCACTGAGTTCCCCATCTATGCCCAGATCGCGCTCGGTCTGTTCCATGCCACCGCCGACAAGAAGAAGTACGGGCAGTTGGAGACACAGGGGCGGTTGGGCCGCTGGCCGGTGCTGGTCTATGACTTCACCAAACACGACGACCCCACCGCCCAGCTCGATTACCAGACCCTGCAAGACCTCTACCACATCAGTTGGGGGCAACTGCCGGAGCGCGTCTACCTCATCGTCCCCGGCGCGATGCTGGCCTTCTCGCCCACCGAGTACCACGTTCCCGACACCGACACCACCTTCGTGCTGCTGCGCGTGCCGCAGTCGGTGCTGGAGCGGGTGCGCCAGGGGCAGTATGACACCCTGCTGCAACCGCAGAGCCTGTTCGACATCAATGACCTGGACAGCATCTACCCCAACCGCGCCGACGTGAACGATCCACAGAAGGCCACCGGCTTCGACTTCATCATCGCGCCGGAGGTGGTCGCCCGCTACGGCAAGCGGGCGCGCCCCGGCCAACTGGCCTTGCCGCAGTACACCATTACCATTGAACGCTTCATCAGCAACCGCGAAGGCAGCAAGCTGGAAGCAACCGAAGCCAACCCCTACCCCACCTTTGCGATGCTGCTGGTAGACCCCGATTATCGCGGCGGCGTGTTCCGCCTCGGCTACCATGCCGACGCCGACGAGATGAAGAAGCACCACTTCACCGCCTACCTGCCCGACAGCCTGACCATCGGCGATGTAGTCAAGGTTGTCTATCTGGACATCTACGGCAACGAGTACACCGCCGAAGTGCCGCGCGCCGCTTTCGACAACGGAGAGACCCGTGGCGAAGAAGACTAACCCGGCTGCCGTCAACCCCCGCGAGCTTGTGCTGAAGGTCGCAGAACCCACCCCCGAAGCCATCCAGCTAATTGCCCGATATGATGAGTTCATCACTGCGCTATGCGAAGGGCGCGCATATCAAGAAGCCGCCATCCGCCAGATGCTCTACTATCTGCTGGGCGGCAGCACCCGCAACCCCGATGGCAGCTACAACTTCCAGAGCCACTACTCCGACCTCAGCGCACTAGCCGATGAGAACTGGCAGGCCAACCCGCGCATCCAGCAGCGTTACCCCGACCGCAACGATTACCACAAATCGCTACAGCTTGCCACCCAGGACAAGAAGAGCAAGCAGTGGCACAGCGGCAAGCTGTACGCCACGCTCGACCTCGCCACCGGCACCGGCAAGAGCTACCTGCTGTACGGCCTTGCTCAAATCATGCTCGACCTCGGCGCGGTGGACAACGTGTTGTTGGTCTGCCCCAACCTGATAATATTTGACGGTCTGAGCGACAAGTTCAAGCGGCTTAATGCCCGTAGTGATCTGCGCCGCCTGCTCCCTCACCAGACCACCCCCGCCATCCGTGACGCGCAGGTGGAGTTCGCCCCCTACGACATCTGTATCACCAACATCCATAAGACCTACAAAGATGTAAAGTCAGCAATTGAGACCAGCTTGAAGCAGAGCGGGCAGCGTACTCTGGTGCTGAACGATGAAGTTCACCATATCGCTGGCACCCTCTGGCAACATTTTCTGCTTGACTATCCCTTTCGCTATGTAGTGGGTGTAACGGGCACCGCCTACCGGGGCAGCAGCAAGGAGAAAGCTGACGAATACTTCACCGACGTAATATACCGCTACGACCTGCTAACTGCGATCCGCGAAGGCCACATCAAGGCGGTGCGCTATGTGAGCAAAGCGCCGAAGAAGAACGAAGCCGCTGCCCGCTGGGCTGGTATAATTGACAACCACGAGCGGGTAAAGGCTGACCTCGATAAACTTGGCCTGCTTATCCGACCCGTCACCATCATAGTCACCTATCATATTGACAAATGCCGGGCAGTTGCCAACGAGCTAATCGAACACCTAGCCCGCCCGGTTGGCGCCGACCGTGCCGCGATTGAGAAATCGGTGCTGGTGGTGAACTCAGCGCCGGAAAACGACCAAGATGTGCGTGACTTGCAGGAAGTAGACGAATATGCCAGCGCCCGCCGTGTAGAGTGGATAGTCTCAGTTTCGATGCTGACCGAAGGCTGGGATGCCAAGAACGTGTTTCAAATTGTGCCGGACGAAGAGCGGGCTTTCAGTTCCAAGCTGCTCATCGCCCAGGTGGTGGGGCGCGGCCTGCGCCTGCCTGCGGGCCTCGAAACCCGCGATGCGACCCTCACGGTGTTTAACCATCCCCGCTACAGCGAAGTGATGCGCAGCATAGGCGCAACCGACACTATCACCGCGGAAGCCCCACCAGCCAACGATGCGCTAGCCACCAACCTGGCCGCAGCGGTTGAAGCCGCCACTGATGAACCTGTCGCCAACCTACTTGCCGCTATTGATGAAAAGGCAGTGGAACTCGGTATTGACCGCAAGGAAGTAGTTAGCCATCCGGTTATGACCCCACCACGGGCCGCATATCATTTTGACCTGCACAACCTCAAATATCAGGTGGCAGAAGATAGCGAAACAGTAGTAGGCGCAGAAGGCAAAGCCGAACTGCCCAAACTTAACTTCAGCACCTACGTGCCAATCAAACCAAGCGAGTTCGATTATGCCCGCTATGAGGGTCCCGCGGTCAAAGAAGACCGCCAATTGGTACGTTCCGAAGCGGACGACGTGACCCACACGATAGCGGATACCGTGCAAGGTATGCTGGCCGCCTTGCGTGCCGACCCGCCGCCAAAACCAGAAGTCCTCGCCCACTACGATGAAGCCCATCTCATCACCATGCTGGTCGCGGCATTGAAGGAAGTTGGCAACCCAGGCGGGCCGGTTAGCGACGCCCATTATAATGACTGTCTCAGGCAGATAGACGAGCTACGCCCCCGGCCTACATACCAGCGGATACGTAGGCGGCGGGTTGCTACTGATTGGGAACTGGTTAGCACCACCAGCGATAACCTCGTGCAGAAGCGCGGCCTCGATTACTTCCACACTACCGCTACGCTGTTCTACGACCCCCACAGCCTCAGCCTGACCGAGCCGGATTACCGCACCGATTTGCAAACTTTGCTCGACCAGAAGGCGGCGGGCGAGAATGTACACTGCGAACGCATGTTTCCCACCGACTTCCTCAGCCCGGTGAATGTTGTAATCAGCGGCTCCAAGCCGGAGCGCGACCTACTCTATAGCCTTGCCGTCCCCGCCCTCAACGAGCTACCCGCTTGTGTTCAAGCGTGGATTAAATCAGCAGATACCAGGTTCTACACCATTCCCTATGACCGCCCCGCTGGTTACAAAGGCAGTGATGATGCCGGGTTCAACCCCGACCTGTTCATCAAGCTGGATTTGAACGGTCAGCCCGTGATGCTGGTCATCGAGATAAAGGACGACGAGAAGGCAGTGGATAGGGAGAACAAGGCGATCAACGTTGCCAAGCTCGATGCGGCTCAGGACCACTTCGAGACAATCAATAAGCGTCTGAAGGTGGAAGCAGGCAATGGCGAACACTCGCTGCAATATATCTTTCTCTTTCTATCGCCTGCCAGCTACAAAGACTTCTTCACTGTCCTCCACCGATGCGACCTTG
>QHBQ01000445.1 GCA_003243865.1 Candidatus Chloroheliales bacterium
CTACGTCCTGCACTCCGAACTCAATGGGCAGGTGCGGGCGGCTGGGCTGCGGTTCGGGCATTGAATATCCCTCCTCTCTGTTGCGGTACGGTTCGCAACAGGGATATTATAGCACAAATGAGTTGAAAGCAGATCAACACCTCTTCCTTGACAACCCCGCGCTCAGTGTGTTATAGTTACCCTAACAAGATTGCCGTAGAGCGGCGCTTTGCCGTTACTCTTTCGGAGCAATGGGCAATTGCCCGCAATCATTACGGCAACGGCGCTGCAATGGTGCAATTACCACAGATGCGCATCAGAGCGGCGTCAGGGCTGGCCGATTACCAGCCACCCAGTTGCCGCTCATTATTCTTTTTACCCGCGTAGGACAGGAGCCTCGACAAATGGCGAAGCTGGATCACGACCCAATTGTTGTGCTGAACGAAACCTGGTGCAAGCGCTGCGGCCTGTGCATCTCGGTCTGCCCCTTCCACGTCTTTGAGCCGAACGAGGAGGGCTTGCCGCTGCTGGTCAAGCTGGACAAGTGTACCGAGTGCCAGCTATGTGAGCTAATCTGCCCCGACTTTGCACTGGAGGTTGGGCCACCCCGCCACGCCAACAAGGCCAAGGGTGAAGGCTTCATCCCGCTGACTATGGCGAATAAAGGCTAAGAGGAAGAGATATTGGTCAATAGCGTCAAGCTGATGAGCGGCAACGAAGCGGTGGCCGAGGGCGCGATTGCTGCCGGGGTGCGCTTCTTTGCAGGCTACCCGATTAGCCCCAGCACCGAAATCGCCGAGGTGATGTCCCGCCGTCTGCCGGAAGTAGGCGGCAAGTTCATTCAAATGGAGGACGAGATCGCCAGCCTCGCAGCGGTGATTGGCGCCAGCCTCACCGGGATGAAGGCGATGGATGCCACCTCCGGCCCTGGCTTCAGCCTCAAAGCGGAGAACCTCGGCCTCGCGGTGATGTTGGAAACGCCGCTGGTGCTGGTGGATGTGCAGCGAGTTGGCCCCAGCACTGGCATTGCTACCCTGCCCGCGCAGGGCGACGTGATGATGGCCCGCTGGGGTACGCATGGTGACCACTCGATTATTGCGCTTGCCCCCTGGTCGGTGGAAGAGTGCTTCTACCTCACGGTCAAAGCGGTCAACCTCAGCGAACAGTTCCGCACGCCGGTACTGCTGATGAGCGATGCAGTTATTGGCTACATGAAGGAGCGCGTCATCCTGCCCGACCCCGCCTCGCTGGAGCTAGTAAACCGGCCCCGCCCCCGTTTTGCCGCCGGTGAAGGTGAGTACCTGCCCTATGGTGCAGACAGCACCCTGGTGCCGCCGATGGCCGCTTACGGCGAGGGCTATCACTGGTACGCCAACAGCAGCTACCACGACCAGCACGGCTTCGAGGCCACCGCCAATAACTGTGAAGCTGAATACCTGCTCTGGCGCCTGCACGCCAAGATTACTGAACACCGCCCCGAAGTGATGATGACCGAGAGCTATGAGCTTGACGACGCCGAAATAGTGCTGTTCGCCTACGGCAGCGTTGCCCGCGCCGCGCTTGCCGCCGTGCGACAGGCGCGACAGCAGGGCCTCAAGCTCGGCCTGCTCCGCGCCAAAACCCTTTGGCCGTTCGCTGATGAAGAGGTGAAGGCCATCGCCCAGATGCCTAACGTCAAGGCGATTATGGTGCCGGAACTGAACATGGGCCAGATGGTGACAGAGGTGCGCGCCGCCGCTGGCGCACACGTGCCGGTCATCGGCCTGCCCCACTACGACGGCACCATGATTAAGCCCACCAGCATCATCGCTGCCGCTGAACGGTTCTATCGCGGCGAACTGACCGAGGAAACCCGCCAGATACCCGAACTTGCGATCGCCCGCCATTATTCATAAGGGAGAAAAGCAATGCCTGCCATAGAAATGCTGCAAACCGAAGAGATGAAGAAACGCTACCTGCGCACCGAGGGGTTGAACTCGCTCTGGTGTCCCGGCTGCGGCATTGGCACCATCTCTGGCGCGATTGTCCGCGCCGTCGAGAACCTGGGGCTGAAGCAGGACGAGGTGGTGGTCGTCACCGGCATCGGTTGCAGTGGCCTGATTTACAACTACCTCAACTTCGACGGCTTCCACGGCACCCACGGACGCGCCCTGGCCGCCGCGACTGGCATCAAGATCGCCAACCCCAAGCTGAAGGTAATCGTGCCGATGGGCGATGGTGACTGCGCGGCGATTGGCGGCAACCACTTCATCCAGGCCGCCCGCCGCAACATTGACATTACCGCCATCGTGATTAACAATCAGACCTACGGCATGACCGGCGGGCAGTATTCGCCGCTCTCGCCACACGACAGCAAGCACACCACCGCCACGCTCGGCCACATCGAGGAGCCGTTCGACCTCTGCCGCCTCGCCGCTGGCGCGGGGGCAAGCTATGTGGCCCGCTCCACCGCCTTCCACGTTCACCAGATGGTAGACCTGTTCAGCAACGCGATTGCCCACCCCGGCTTCAGCGTGGTCGAGGTGATGAGCCAGTGCCATGTGCATTACGGCAAGCGCAACTACAGCGAGGTTGCCAGCGAGATGCTGTTCTGGTACAAGGACCACGCCCTCAACATCAATCGCGCCAGCAAGATGAGCGAAGAGGAAATCGGCGACCGCTTCGTTACCGGCGAACTGGTCAACCGTATCCGCCCTGAGTGGACCGCCGAGTACGAGAAAATCATCGCCAAGGCCCAGGCCCGCAGTGCCGAGGAGAAAGCTCGCCTCGACGCCCTCCATCGCGAGAAAGAATACGCCAAGCAGAGCGAACCGGAGCATCAGGGCGATGAGGGCTGATTGTAGATTGCAGATTGTAGATTGTAGATTAAGGGGCTGTAGGGGCGTGATAAATCACGCCCTGGTGTTGGTGTAGGGGCGGGTTGCACTCGCCTTGGAGGATTGAGACATGACCAACCTTGCTACCATCAAGCGCCACCCGGAACGTGCCGTTCCTGACGAGGCTGCCGACATCCTCAGTCATGGGTTGGTTGCCCATGTCGGCTTCGCTCAGGATGGGCAGCCGGTCGTCATCCCGCTTGCCTACCACTATGACCCGGCCACGCCAGATATCATCTATCTGCACGGCTCACTGGCGAGTCGGACGCTGCGCCACGTCGCCGCTGGCAACCCGGTTTGCATCACCGTTACAATGCTCGATGGCCTGGTCTACTCCCGCGCTGCCGAGAACCACTCGATCAACTATCGCTGCGTAGTCTGCTTCGGTCGCGGGGTCTCGATCCTGAGCGATGCGGAGAAGGAAGCTCGCTTCGGCGCAATGACCAGCCGCTACATTCCGGGGCGGACGGTGGGTGAGGATTATGCGCCACCAACCGCGGCGCAGTTGCGCGGTGTACTCATGGTGGCGGTGCAGATTGAGGAGATGAGCGCCAAAGCGCGGCGCGGCGGTCCGCTAGGCCCGCTCGACAATGATCCTGACGCGCCGGGCAGCAGCGGGGTGGTTGAACTGTAAGAGCAGGCATGAGTGGCAAAACCCCTCTCCTAGCGGGAGGGGTTGGGTTAGGGAGAACGGTGAAGCTTACCAATGCTCATCGTAAGCCCTCTAGCCGCCTGTCTCATCCGCTTCTCCGTTGAACCTAATCCGTTGGCTGGCTTTCAAAGGAGTTACAAAACTTGAGCGTAGCAGTTAAAGGACTACTATCCCGCCGCACCGAGGTCGAACTTGCGGGCGTCGGTGGGCAAGGGCTGGCCCTCGCGGGCATCATCCTCGCCGAGGCGGCGGGCATCTATGGCCCGAACTATGTGATGCAGATTGAGATTCACGGCATCAGCACGCGCGGCGGCTTCAGCCGCAGTGATGTAGTGATTAGCCCTGAGCCGATTGACTACCCTGGCGTGCTGAACCCCAATGTGCTGCTGGCAATGAACAAGGAGGAACTCGCCCTATTCCTGCCACGTATGGCCGAAGGCGGCGTCATCCTTGCCGAGAGCGCGATGGTGCGCGAGACGCCACCTAGCCTGCCCACCGGAGTGAGCTTTTACCGTCTGCCGCTGATGCAAATTGCCCGCGAACAGACCGGCGCAATCCTCGCTACCAGCATCGTTGCGCTGGGCGCAATTGGGGCATTGACTGGCGTGGTCGAAGCCGACGCGCTGGAGCAGGCGGTGCGCGGGCGCATCCCCGCCAAGGCGCTCGACACCAACCTGGCGGCGATGCGGGCGGGCTGGGCCGCTGCCCTGGCCGCGAAGGAAGGGGCAAGTGCCACCCTCCTCCAATCAGAAAGGAACAGTAGTGGACTTCAATCTCAGCGACGAGCATCGCCAGGTGCGTGACATGGTTTATAACTTTGCCCAGAAGGAGATCGTGCCGGTCGCCCAGCAGAACGACGCCGAGGGTAAGTTCGACTGGAACATCCTGCGGCAGATGGCTGAATTGGGCATCCTCGGCATCTGCGTGCCGGAGCAGTATGGCGGCAGCGGCCTCGACTACATTAGCATGGGCATCGCCTGCGAGGAAATCGAACGCGCCGAGACCGCCTTCCGCGTCATCCTCAGCGTGCATTTGGGCCTCAACAGCATGACCCTGGTGCAGTGGGGCAACGAGGAACAAAAGCAGAAGTATCTTGTGCCGCAGGCGCGCGGCGAGAAGCTGGGCGCGTTCGGCCTGACCGAGCCGAGCGCGGGCAGCGATGCTGCGCACCTGAAGTCCACCGCGCGTAAGGATGGCGATAGTTATATACTCAACGGCAGCAAGGTATGGATTAGCGCGGCGAACATCGCCGACCACTTCCTGGTCTTCGCCAACCTTAACCCCGGCAGCGGCGCAAAAGGTATCACCGCCTTCATCGTGGAACGCGGCATGGATGGCCTCAGCACCGGCTCGTTCCACGGCAAGCTGGGAGTACACGCGGGCGACACCGGCGAAGTGGTTATGCACGATGTGCGCGTTCCTGCCGCCAACTGCCTTGGCGAGGAGGGGGAGGGCTTCAGGATCGCGATGTCCGCACTCGATTGGGGCCGCTACACGGTCGGCAGCGGCGCGGTCGGCCTGGCCCAGGCCAGCCTCGACGCCTCAGTGAAGTACGCCCGCGAGCGCGAGGCCTTCGGCAACCCGATTGGCAAGTACGAACTGGTGCAGCAGATGATTGCCAAGATGGTGGCTGGCACCGAGGCGGCCCGCCTGCTCTGCTATCGCGTGGGCTGGATGAAGAACTATGGGATGCGCACCACCCGCGAAACCTCGCTCGCCAAGTGGTACGCCTGCGATGTGGCGGTCCACAACGCCGACGATGCCATCGAGGTTCACGGCGCTTACGGCTACTCCAACGAGTATCCGGTTGAGCGCTACCTGCGCAACGCAAGGGGCGCGGTGCTGTACGAAGGCACCCGCGAGATCCACACCATTATGCAGGGCGAATACGCGCTGGGCTACCGTGAGGATAAGCCGCTGCGCTGTCTGCCGCCGCCCGCTCAGGGCTACGAGCGCCGCGAAGTGCCGAATGGGTTTCCGGCGATGGGTAGATACTAACCCGTTGGGGCGAGTGCAACCCGCCCCGACGCTAATATTGTCGCTTACGATTGACATTGCTGCGCTTCAAGATCCTCCCTCACCAAACCTCTCCCGCTGGGAGAGGCTTTTTGCCCCCCGGCTAACGTCCCTACTGCGTTTTCCGCGATTAAAAGCACCGCCCATGCTTCATCCTTGCTTTTCTGGTATAATATTCGCCGAGCCTGAAGCATAAACCCCAGCTTTGGATACAGAACAAAGATATGACCAACACCCGCAAAACTCGTAATTCAAGGTTCATAATTCAAGATTCGCTGGTGCTAGTCATCTACGGCATCATCGCGGTGGTGATGACCTGGCCGCTGGCCGCCGACCTGAGCGGGCATATCCTGCGCGGGCGGGTGGACGAGTATATGTTCATGTGGGGCTTCTGGTGGATGCGTTACTCGCTTGGCACGCTGCATACCTGGCCGTTCCACACCGATATGCTCTACCACCCGTTCGGCACCGAACTGGCCTTCCACACCTGGTCGCCGCTGGTCAGCACGCTGTCTATACCCATTCAGGATGCCTGGGGCGTGGAGGTGGCCTTCAACCTCGCCATCCTCGCCGCCTACATCTTCAGTGCGTTCAGTATGTACCTGCTGGTCAACTACTTGGTGCGCGACCGGCGGGCTGCATTCGTGGGCGGGCTGGTGTTCGCCTTCTCCACCTTCAAGTTCTACCAGACCACCGGCCACATTCACGTAATCAGCACCCAGTTTCTACCCATCTACCTGCTCTTCTTTATCAGGATGCTGCGCGAGGCCGACCATCGCCGTCGCCACGCCGCCTTTGCCGGCCTCAGCCTCGGCTTTATCTTCCTGATTGATTATTATCAGACTGTCTATGCGCTGTTCTTCTCGCTCTGTTATCTCATTTACTACCTGTTTAGCCGCAACCCCTCCGCCGAAGGAGGGGTGGATGCGCTAGACCCCTCCCCCTTCGGGGGAGGCAGGGAGGGGGAGTGGGCTGCACAACCAACACCCGCCTCCAGCCCCTCCCGGTGGGAGGGGAATAGTGAAGACGCCGCGCAACCAACACCCACCCCCAGCCCCTCCCGGTGGGAGGGGAGCGCGCCCAGTACCTCTCGCTGGGAGGGGAGTAGTGGAGGCGCTACCCTGGGC
>QHBQ01000129.1 GCA_003243865.1 Candidatus Chloroheliales bacterium
GGAGCCAGCTTTGCCTCTGCTGTGGTGGCACATCTCCCCGGATAGAGGATGTTTTCTGAGTATTGGTTCAGCCGAGCTAGTGCTTCATGCTGCGACTCCAAGTCGCCATCAAGAGGGAGGCAGAGGGCTAGCAGCTCGAGCAAATCATACGTTTTGGCGAAGTAGGTGTCGTGTTCTTGCAAAAACGCCTTCAGATAACGCTCGGCACACTGGCGTGAATAGTAGCAAAGGTGATCTTTAGAAATCGGTCGCAGGCGGTCAAGCACCCAGAAATCGGACTCGGCTTTGTCTAGCCACTCTACGGCTAGCGTCTTCAGCTTTACGCTGCCTACCTCTACTGTCAAGGCTTCTTCTGGCAATGGCTTGGCTAGCGCCTGTGCAATGATGACACGACCGCTATCATACAGCACCTTACCGCGCTCGTAAACGTCGTGATGTAGGACATCTCCTTGTACCAGCCGTTCAGCGAAGCAGGCAGGAGTGTATACAATTATACCCAGATAGTAGTCAAACGGTACCTGCTGAACTATCTGCTTTCGCTGTTCGTCTATATCAGTCGCTTCCATCACCACCAGGATATCCACATCACTGTCGGGGGTGGGAGTTCTGTAGGCGTAGGAGCCGAACAAATAGATGCGTTCGGGGTCGAAGCGGGCAGCGATCTGGCGGGCAAGCGCCTCTATCGCCGCCTGGGGGATTAGGCTGGCGGTGGAACTTGCGGGTGGGTTGACTAGTTGGGTATCTACCATATGGTTCGCCTTTGCTGCAAATCACGGATAGAGGCCGCGCACGCGCTGCACTTCGGCGACGCGGGCAATGGCGACCATGTAGGCGGCCTGGCGCATATTGATGCGGTGGCGCTGGGCAATGTCGTAGACCTCAGCGAAGCTGCGGGACATGATGTCCGATAGCCGCTTGTTGATATCTTCCTCAGTCCAGAACAGCGCCTGCATATTCTGCACCCACTCGAAGTAGCTGACGGTCACGCCGCCAGCGTTGGCGAGGATGTCGGGAACGAGGAAGATGCCATTCTCGAACAGCACCTTGTCGGCCTCCGGCGTGGTGGGGCCATTTGCACCTTCGACAATTACTTTGGCGCGGATGCGGTTAGCGTTGGCCGAGGTGATCTGGTTCTCCAGCGCGGCAGGAACGAGGATGTCGCACTCGCTCTCCAACAACTCGGTATTGCCGATTGCCTCGCTCTCAGGGAAATCCCTGACGCTGCCGGTCTTCTTCACGTGTTCGACCACTGCGGGAATGTCCAGCCCGTTCGGGTTGCGAATCGCACCATAGACATCGCTGACCGCGATAACCCTGACCCCATCCTCGTGCAGTAGGCGGGCCGAGACGCTGCCAACATTGCCAAAACCCTGCACCGCTGCGGTCGCGCCCTTCATTGGCAGGCCTTTAGCGCGGGTTGCTTCGCGGGTGACGTACTGGATGCCGCGCCCGGTGGCGTCGCCGCGCCCCTCAGAGCCGCCGATACTCAGGGGCTTGCCGGTAATCAGCGCGGGAACGCTGTAGCCGAGGTGTTGGCTATAGGTATCCATAATCCAGGCCATCGTCTGCGCGTTGGTGTTGACATCGGGAGCAGGCACATCCTCATGCGCGCCGATGATCATGCTGATCTCGGTGGTGAAGCGGCGGGTGAGGCGCTCAAGCTCAGTTATGCTCATCTTACGTGGGTCACAAATCACTCCACCCTTGCCTCCGCCGTAGGGGATGTTGACCACTGCACACTTCCAGGTCATCCACATCGCCAGCGCCCGCACTTCATCCATGCTGACATCCTGGTGGTAGCGGATGCCACCCTTCGCCGGGCCACGCACGATGTTATGCTGCACGCGATAGCCAGTGTAGACTTCGACCTCACCGTTATCCAGCCGAATCGGAAAGTTGACGCTAAGTTCGCGCTTCGGCTTGCTCAGGATTTTGCGCATTCCCTGATCCAGATTTAGCAGGTCGGCAGCCTGCATGAACTGCTCGACGGCAACCTCGTAGGGGTTGCGCTTGCCGCTATTCTCGGTGGCCTCGTTCGGTCGGGTGGCTGAGTTTGTAGTCAAGGCTTATTCCTCCTCGTTGAGTGTAAAGCTCTCCGTCCATCAAGCTGCTTTTTCGCCGACAAGTATACCGTGAATGACCCCTCTTGGCAAGCCCCTTTGCCTCAGTCAAAGCGCAATGCTTGTTCATTTGCAGCTCTGTTTTGCCAGCTTGAGGAACGCACATCGGAGTAATTCGGCAACGGCTACGCTCGTTCAGCGGGGGGCGAACTGCAGTTCGCCCTGCTGACCAGGCGGGTCCTACCCATTTCCCACGTTTGTACGAAACTCAGGTTGTAAGGAAACAAGCATCCTTTCTCTGAATATCAAACCACTATAGTGGGTGGAGCGGTATTCTAATGTAGGACCACCAAGATTAAGGTATGACTAGCGCGGTTAAGATATGGTTGAGGTGGTGAAACCATTGCTATCTAGCATACTGCGATAGCGTTATATGAAATAGAGTGCGACAAAGCAGGCGTTGGCGCAACGACGATACAATTAAAAGGCGGGTCGGAAAATGAAAGTAATAATCGTTGACGACGCAATGGTGACCAGACAGAGTCTGAGCGCGATACTCGAAGCCGACGGTATCGAGGTGGTAGCAAGCGTACCCGATGCCCCGACTGCATTCGAGGTGGCGACGGAGGATCGCCTCGATTTGGCGATCATTGACCTGTGCTTGCCGGGACAGGCTGGCGACAACCTGGCCGCCGAGCTGCTTGATAGCCATCTGGTAGATTATGTGGTGATAATGTCGGTGGATAGCAGCAACGCTGCCCGTCAGCGCGCCATGCACGCCGGAGCAGTGCTGTTCGTTGACAAGTGCCGCGATACCTCCAGGCTGGGGCAGACACTGCTTGAGCTTGAGGCTAGTGCCGCGCCAGTTCAAATCCAGCCATTGCTGAGATACGCCACCTTAAATTAGGCCAGGGCCAACCGCTGTTCGCCCCTACGGAAATGCGCCTGAGCTGGGTGACAGCGTAACTCCTATCGGTATAACATATCTAACCAGAAACAGCTTTGGGCGAAGCACCAGGTGCTTCGCCCAAACTTTGCCTGCTACGCTGCCGATAAGGGGGTTGGCGAAGTTGATGCGCCGCCCGCGCCAGGAGTGGGCGTATCCGCGCCGGGGGTGGTTGCGCCGGGGGTGACTGCGCCAGTGCCGGGCGTAGCGCCACTCTCTGGAGTGACCTGCAGGCACGACTGGCTATCGCCGACCGGGCGATCGGGGCTGATGTCGCCGCCGATCCAGCCTGTAATGCTGTCTATCTTCCAGCCGCCCACCCCCTCCTGCTTCAGGTTGAAGCTAACGTCGCCGCTACGACTGACTCCGATGATAGAAGCCACCACCAGCGAAACTGTGCCTGTGATCACCGGGTCTTTGAGTGTGCTGGTGGTAATCCCACCATAGTTTGACTTGGTGTTCAGGGCGGAGCAGGCAATCGCGGTTGGGGGGATCTTGGCGTAAGCAGAGTCGAACAGCCCAGCCAGACTGGTAAACTGGTTGGTGTCAGTGCTGCTATATATTGTAATGAAGGCTTGCACTACCTGCGTGGGATTAGTGGCGGGCGGCAAGGGTGTGGATGTGGGGGGAACCGGAACGGTGAAGGTTGCGCTGATGCCGGTTTTACAGGGAATATCATTTTCGGCGCAGCCGAGGCGGCAGCCGGAAAGCAAGGCGGCGCTTGCCACCAGCACGGCAATCGAGAGCAGCAGGGCGAGCCTGTTGGAGCGATACATCTAAAGTGGGTCTCCTTTCCTCAATCACATAGAGCCTATCCGAAAAACCGTTTTCCCTCCGTAGGGGCGAACCGCCGTTCGCCCCGATTTTCGGATAGGCACATAACAGTATATAGTGGGGCAGGCGGCAAAAGGTTCAGCTAGCCCCCACCCCAACCCTCTCCCCAGATGGGGAAAGGGGTCGGCTCCTGGCACCCTGACGGGGGTGTGCAGGGGGAACCGTCATTGGTCTCAAGTTAGAAGTACTGGCTAATCTGGTCGTAGACCTTGCGAATATCGCTGGCGTCGCCCTTGGACAGCACGGTATGGGTCATGTCGGCCATCTGCTGGAGCGCATTGACGTCNACATCGCTGCCGCTGCCGTAGGCAATCGGGAAGATGCGAATNGAGGAGATGTCCTCGGCGTTCTGGCCGACNATNGCGGAGAGTTGCGANTTGGCATCCGCTGGGCTGGCNTTATCCTGCCCNTCNGTAAGCACCACGATNGCGTTGATGCGGGTNGTGTCGTGCAGCTTGTCCAACTCCTGNGCNGCNNGCANTGTTGCGGCGTAGAGCGCGGTGCTGCCCTGATTGAAGTTGCCGTTCAGCACGGCGTCGAGCTTGGCCTTGTTCTCGCTGTAGGGGGCAATCGGCACCGCGTAATCCACCGAGTCGGAGAAGTCTTCGAAACCGATGCGGTCTTCGGGGCGGGCGCTGCTAAGGAAGATCTTGAGGCCCTGCAGCGCGTTGTACAGCTTGCTGCCCTGAGCGTGGGCATCGCCCATCGAGCCGGACACGTCGAGGATAAGGATAATATTGGCCTGCTTGCGATAGCTCTTCCACGCATCCTTGACGCTGACCAGCACCTTGGGACCGGGTACTTCCAGCACCGTCTTCGGTTCGCTGATGTCTACGCCGTTGGCGGCGGTGAGCGGGTCGGCAAAGGCGACGTCGGGGTTGGCGGGGCGGAAGCCGAGGCTGAGGCCAAGCCGCTGGCTGTCGGTGGTGAGCAGGTAATCCTTCCACACGTTGGCGACGGCGCGCTGCTCTGCTGTAACCCAGCCGCCATTGGGGATTATGAATGGGTTATCGTGGTAGAAGGTGCCTTCCTTCGGGTAAATCGCCACCAGCGGGTCTTTCAGATTGCCGTTCTTGTTCAGGTCAATGACGGTTTCTTCCTCCAGCGCGACCGCAGAGATGAAGTTAATGCCGCCCTTTTTGATGTCGTTGGCGAACACGGTAGTGGTGGGGCTATAGTGGACGATGCTATTCTCGATGTTCTGGATGTACTGCTTGACCTTAGGGTCGTTGACATCGGCCTCGGTCAGGCCGCGGGTCTTGCCTGCGGCGGCATAGAACTCGGCGGTGACGATGCTGAGGCCGGTGGAGCTAACGTCGGGGTTGGTGTGAGCATACTTGAACTTGCCCCATTCGGGGTGGCCCTTGCTGCCCCAGCCCTGGGGGTCGTTATCGAGCGCGATGATGTCGCTGAGGCCAATCGGCTTGCTGGGCCAGCCCAGCGCCACGGCCATCGGCTTCCACATCGCCAG
>QHBQ01000160.1 GCA_003243865.1 Candidatus Chloroheliales bacterium
CTCTACGATTACCCCGCCCGCAAGAAGCAATCCGCCGCTCTGCAACTGACGCTGGCCGAGGAGTTGCCCTACTACCCACTCTGGTCGCCGCGCTTCTTCGTGGTTGGCAGCAGCCGCATCGCGGTCTCCGATGGCAGCCGCCCCGCCTGGTCGTCGCCCAACTGGCTGTGGAACGCCGACAAGTGGTACCTTACCAAATGAGAGCTGAGGTTTGAGCTTGGGCGACCAGCAATGCAACTGCACGGTTGGCAGAGGCGATCAGCGGGGCAACAAAAAGCAGGTGCCTGATGAAGGCACCTGCTTTTTCATTGTATGGCCTAGCATCCAGTCTTAGGTTACTGGCCGCTGCCCTGCCCACCCTCGTGCGGGCCATGCCCAACCTTGCCTTCGGGGCCGGTTTGGTGCTGCAAGCGGCGGCTGAGATGGTTTTTCAACTCCTCGGCCATTTGCGCTTGCTGCTGCCTGAAGCGCTGCCACATCTCCTTGGCATCGCTATCGTCTTCCTGCCCGATGTATTCGTCGCAGTGCCAGATTGATTTGGTGAGGTTATGCAATGCGGCAACCATGTTGAAGGTTGCATCGGTCAGCGGGCTGTCATGCTTGCCAGTCTTGCCGCTGCTGGTGGTCATTCCGCTGCTCGGGTTTTGCTGATTGCCGGTGTTCATCGAGGTCATAATTTCTAATCTCCTTTCACCTCATTGGGCGAGGTGTTGACTAACGGTGGGCGCAAGTGTGCGTCTGCCTATAGTATTTAGCAATTTCAGTGCCAGACAGGGAATTGCAGATGGGCCTTGTCGTGTGGTATACTGAATGTGTCTGAATACGCACGAACCCGCCAGCGGCCAGGCTGCCACTGGCTTCAAATCTGCTAAGGAGGCAAAGAACATGGATACTATGACTGCGCCAACGGCGACGCAGCCCTCCACCAATGGTACGGGCAACGCTGCTGCCACGAAGGTGCGCCGCTATACCCTTGACGAGATGGGCCTGAGTACCGGCAAGAAGACCCGCTTGCATCGCTTGATGTATGAATACGGCCCCGGCAACGGCACGATGATGCTGCTGCCGATTGACCAGGGCCTGGAGCATGGCCCGATTGACTTCCTGGTCAACCCCGATGCGCTTGACCCTGACTTCCAGTTGCGGGTTGCGCTAGATGGTGGCTTCAGCGGGATTGTCTACCAGATCGGCCTGGCCGAAAAGTATATGCACAAGTACGCTGGCCGCGTGCCACTAGTGCTGAAGCTGAACGGCAAGACCAACATCCCGCCCGACATCGCGCCGCTCTCGCCGCAGCTCGCCAGCGTCGAAGATGCGGTGCGCCTGGGCGCGGACGCGGTCGGCTACACCCTCTACGTCGGCTCGGCCCGCCAGGAGGAGGACTTCCGCCAGTTCTGGAAGGTGCGCGAGGACGCCGAGCGCTACGGGATGCCGATCATCATATGGAGCTATCCGCGCGGCGATGCGGTTAAGGCCAAGGGCGGGCAGGATAGCCTCTATGCGGTGGATTACGCCACTCGCGTCGCCCTCGAAGTGGGTGCTGATGTGGTCAAGGTCAACGTGCCAACCTTCTCCTACAACATGGACGATCAGAAGGAGGCCGACGCCTTCAACAAGATGCCGAAGGAGTATCAGGCGTTGAAGGAGGATTACGCCAGCGTGATTGCCCGCGTGGTGCGCAGCGCCGGACACGGTATGGTGCTGTTCAGCGGCGGCAGCAAGCTTAGTGACGAAGACCTGCTCAAGAAGGCGACCGAGGCGATGGCGAACGGCGCGACCGGCCTCATCTTTGGCCGCAACATCTGGCAGCGCCCCTACGACGAGGCCATCTCGATCAGCCAGCGCATCAAGCAGATTATGCTGCAACACAGCTTCAGCCAGGAGTAATCCCGGTCGGATAACCGAATTGCCCCTGCTCATCTGGCGAGCAGGGGCAATTTTGCGTTTTGCCTCAATCTATATCCTATAATCCCTATATCAGCACCGCCAGCACGCCGTTCTCCACCTTGACCTGAAGTTGTCTCAATGGGTCAGGCGGCGGGCCGCTCTTGACCGTGCCGTCCATGTTGTACTGGCCGCCGTGACAGGGGCAGCCGAAGCCGTCCTTACCATTCCACAGCACATGGCATTGATTGTGGCTGCAAATATCGCTCAAAACCAGCGGCTCACTCTGACCCACGCTGCGCTCGATGAAGATGGTTGCCTTCTGCCCATTCGCGTCGGTGGTATCCACGATGGCAACTTTGCCCTCGGGAAAGGATTCGACGTTGCCCACCGCGACGTAGCGGGGCGGTTTCGACTCGCCGCAGGCGGCCAGCACGTTGGCGGCGACCACCAGCGTGCCAGCGGCCAGCCCCAGCTTGGCGCTGCGGGTGATGAACGCGCGGCGGCTGATTTCACCACCCAGGATGGTAATCTGATTAGTGTTGCTCATAGGGGAAGTATAGTGGCTTAACCGGGGTTGTTCAAGTTAAATTGCATATAAAACCGGGGGCGAACAATGCAGCAGCATAGGTCATTCCGAACTCGGCAAATGGGTAGACGGAGGTCAGAGGGCCAAGCGCTGCGGGCAAAAAGCCCCCAGTGCGGGGTTTGGGGGAGAAATCTCGCCCCTGCGACCAACTAAGCCCCCAGCGGGGATTGGGGGAGGAATCTCGCCACTGCGACCAACTAAGCCCCCAGCGGGGGTTGGGGGAGAAATCTCGCAAACTCGACCATGCTGATTGTGAGCATTATTGCATGGCAACATCTCTCCCCCAAACCCCCGCTGGGGGCTTTTTGCCTTCTCACTTCACTTCACTTCATTTGAAGGTGACGTTGGTGTAGCCCAGCCGCCGCAGCAGTAGCTCGATGTTGACGCGGGCGTTCTTGTTAGCCTGGTCGAGGATACCCTGCTCCTGCGCCGCTTTGGTGATCTCATCCTGAGCAGCGGAGCGCACCACGTCGAAAATCTTGGGGTCGAGGCTGCCGAAGATGCTGTTAGTCTCCGCTGAGTAGACGTAGCTCTTCTTCTCGTCAAGTGTGGTGTTGAAGATCTCTGCTGGCGGCAGCTTGACGGTCGCCTGCAGGGTATTCGATGTACTGACCGTCACGGTGATGTCGCTCTCAGTCATCTTGCTCATATCCACGCCAGCGACGACGTCGGCGTGGGCAATGAACAGCACCTTGCCACCGTAGAGGCCGTCGAGGAAGTCGCTGTGCTGGTAGGCGGCGATCACCTTCTCGATGGTGAAATCGGCGGTTTCAATTCGGTTCAGCGCCTTCATCTGCTGCACCACTGCGGTGCTACTGGTGTCCACTGTCGTAGTCACCTTGTGGTTGAACAGGCCGCCGAAGAAGTTGCCAACGCCGCCCAGCGCCCCACCAAAGCTACCAACCACCACCAGCAGAGCGATGGCAAGCGCGATAAGCACGCCGAAGCAGCCAATGCTCATCCAGGGGATGCTGCGTGGCACCGTCACCAGCGGGCGACCGCCCACTGTAATCCCACCGCGAGTTGGGCCAGCGCCGTATGCGCTGTTGATTTCGCTGCCGTAGCCGCCAGCATCGTAGTCATCGCTATAGGGCGGGTGGCTGTCTGTCCGGCCGGGGGCGGGGCGGGAGGCGGCGCTGCTGTGCGGCGTATAGCCGGTATCCTCACGCAGCACGCGGAACTCGCCGTCGCGCACATCCTCGCCACCAATGGTAGACACACCGCGGCCAATGTTGCTGCCTAGCGGTTCAGTTTCGCCCGCATCATCGGCAGCGACATCGTAATCTTCGTCAAGCTCATCGTCGTTCGCGTTATGCCAATCGCGCTTCCCGCCGACGCCGTGCGCGTATGCCATCTGGGTGCCTCCTTGTTACTTTCAAACCAATCATCAAAAACTTCTTATTGAATTATACCGGCTGCTCCCGCTTATCACCAAATTTTCGCCAGCCAGGGGCGGCGCAGGTGCATCACCAAGTGGGCAACATCAGCTTTGATAATGGGTAAGCAGCACGCGCGGTTATGATGGAGCTGGTGAGAGTATTGTAGCACAGGCGTTCTAAAATGTCAACAGCTGATCCCGACTTTCACCAAAACTGCCCAACTTAGCGATGATGGTTGTGCTGAACCTAACATTCATCACTATATAACGCTGCAAGCTAGCGAAACGATATGGCTAAGTGAAACCTATACGTGTGCATAAGCGGGCTGCGCCGCTTGGCCTAGCCGCCGCTCCATCTCCGCCAGCCGCGCTTGTATCAACCGTGCCTGTTGCTGCGCCCGCGCCAGGGTAGTTGCATGGAAGCAAACCGCATCGCCGGGCAGCAGTTGGCCTAGTCGCGGCCAACTTGCCTGCGTCACCACCGCGATGATGGGATAGCCGCCAGTGGTCTGATGGTCCGGCCCCAGCACAATGGGCAAGCCACCGGGCGGCAACTGCACCGCGCCGCGCACCACTGCGGCTGATACCAGTTCACCACCGCTGGCGGGCAGTGGTGTGCCAGCGAACCGCATCCCCATCCGGTTGCTCTCTGCCACTGTCCACTGTTGCGCCAGCAGCGCGGCCTTGCCGCTTCGCCCCAGGCGATTGGCGTGCGGCCCCCAGATTATCTCCAGCGCGGTGTCGCTTGGGTAGGGGCCTGGCTCATCGAGCGGCCAGGCTCGTCCCGCCTGCTGCACTTTCCCGCCTGCCACGGTTAGCACGTCGCCGTCGCGCAGGTAGCGTCCCGCCAACCCCGGCAACGCTCCCGCTGCGCCGAGGTAGGCGCTGCGCGAACCGAGGTAATGCGGCAACTCCAGCCCGCCCGCCACCGCCAGGTAGGCGACCCCGCCATTTCCCACTATATTAGTACGTCCGCTGAAGCGCAGGGTTTCGCCATCGCGCAGCCAGAGGGTGTGCCATAGCGGGATGCGCTTGTCACCCACCGTTGCGCCCAGGTCGGCTCCGGCAATTGCAACCAGGCAACCCCCCTCGCAGTAGAAGCTCGCTCCCTCGCCCAGCCCGACTACCTCCACCGCCGCGGCGCCCGCCGCATTGCCGAGCAGCAGGTTGGCGGCAGCGTGCGCGTAAGGGTCGAGCGGCCCACTCTGCGGCAGCCCCAGCGCGGCATATCCCCGCCGCCCGCCGTCCTGCACACTGACGCCAAAGAGCGAATGGTAAATGGTGAATGTTGGATGTTGAATACTCGTTTGCCGTTCCATGGTTGGCGGCTACCTTCGGCCTGAAATGAATACAACAAAATCACATTGGGTTCCTAACTCATTCACCATTCACCATTTACTATTCAACATTAGTAAAGCGGACGCGATCGCCAGGTTGGAGCAGGGCAGGGGGTTCGCGGCTGGCGTCCCAGAGAGGCAGGGCGGTGCGCCCGATGATCTGCCAACCGCCGGGGGTGCTGAGGGCGTAGATGCCAGTTTGCCGCCCGGCGAGGCCAATGCTGCCCGCCGGAACGTGCAGGCGCGGGGTTGCCAGGCGCGGGGTGTCAAGCTGCGGCGGTAGGCTGCCGAGATAGGCGAAGCCGGGGGCGAAGCCGAGCATATAGACGGTGTAGACGCTGGCGGTGTGCAGCCTGACCACCTCCGCCTCGCTGATACCGTGCAGAGCGGCAACGGCGGGTAGGTCGAGGCCATCCGCGCCACCGTAGCGGGTGGGGATGGTAATGAGCGGGCGAATTGGCAGGCTGAAGGCGGTGGTATGGCTGAGGGCGGCCAGCACCCGGCGGCGGATGGTGCGATAGGAAACTTCAGGTGGGTAGCAAACCAGCAGCGAGGCGTAGGCTGGCACAAGCTCGACATCGGGCAGGCGCGAAAGGGCGGCGTGGGCAGCCTGCACCTGGGCGTAAGCAGCATCGCTGATGCTATCGGCGAACTCGACTAGCAGCGCAGCGTCGCCCAGCGGCACGAGGCGCGGTTCAGAATACAGCATGGTCAATACTCGACACTCAAACCCAATGTCAGCGCAGCGGCCAGCGCCTGCATCTTGTGCCGCCGCAGCAGGCTGTTCATCGCGCCAGCTCAGGCGGCATCGTCGGCAACGGGTGGCGGCTGTTCAGCCTTGCTGATGACAATGGCGGGCTGGCCAAACGGCTGAACCTGCACCCCGGCCTGTTTCAGCGCGGCACGCACGGCGGCCAGCACCGCTGCGGCGTTGGGGTTGTCGCCATGCACGCAAAGGGTGTCGGACTGCACTGCTACGCGGCTGCCGTCGTAAGCGATTATATATCCATCGTTAACAATGTGCAACGCCTGCTGGGCGGCAATTTGCGGCTCGCTATGCACCGCGCCAGGAAGAGTGCGCGGGCGCAGGCTGCCGTCCGGCTCGTAGGCACGGTCGGCGAAGGCCTCGGCGGCCACCCGCAAACCAGCCGCCCGCCCCGCCCGCCGCTTCGATCCGCGCCTGGCGCTGTTCGGACTGGCCGGTTCGGTAATGCTGACCGCGGGGCGGGCGGCTGGTTTG
>QHBQ01000197.1 GCA_003243865.1 Candidatus Chloroheliales bacterium
TTGCTCTATGGCATCGGCGTGTTTACCCAGGCATATCTCAGCACGGGCGGCTGGCAGTCAGGCGACAGCACCCACGACCTGGCCTACCGCTGGTGGTATCTCAGCGGCGCGATCCTCACCTCGGCCTGGCTGGGGCAGGGGACGGTCTACCTGCTGGTGCGCCGCAGGGTCATCGCCAACACCCTCGCCGCCATTCTAATCATCGCCTCGATCGCGGCGGTCTACTTTATGCTGAGCGCACCATTTAGTGAGTTTATGCCTGCGCCAACCGTTATAAAGATGCCGAACGCCTACGACAACATGATTGCCAGCGTGAACAATGGTGGGTTGCTAACCGGCAAGGGCATCGTGCCGCAGTTCGTGGCGCTGGCCTTCGCGCTGCCTTTCAACCTTTATGGCACGATTACCCTAGTCGGCGGCGCGCTCTACTCCGCCTTCCTGTTCTGGCGCAAGCGCATCCTGCTCAACCGGCTGACCGGCAACATCCTGATCGCCGCTGGTGCGCTCTTCCCGGTGCTGGGCGGCACCCTCAACGACCTGCACCTGACCGGCTTCCTCTACCTCGGCATCCTCTTCGGCGTCATCGTGATGTTCATCGGCTTCCTGCAGGCCAGCAAGCCGCAGCCTGTACCAGCGGCGGAGCCACTAAAGGTCAAACCGCAGGGGGTTAGTTGAAAGTTGAAGGTGGAAAGTTGAAAGTCTAGGGGCGCACTGAGGTGCGCCCTTCTTCATGCCTGGGCTAAAGCCAACCCCTCCACGATCCCAACTATCTGCCTCGCGCGATGCAGCACTGTGTGGTACGCCAGGATGCGGGCGCGACCGCTGTCACCCAGCTTCTTGCGGGCGGCGGGGTCGGCAGCAAGCTGGCGCATCGCCGCGACCATCTCGGCCTGATCGTTGACCACCAGGTAATCCTCACCGGCGCAGAACAGCTCGTCGCTGTCGGGCCAGGGTAGGCTGATCAGGGGCAGACCGCAGGCTAGCGTCTCGAACACCCGAATCGTCGGCGTGCCGTAGATTGCGCCGGTATATTGCTGGCGGGGCAGATGCACGCTCATCTTCGAGGCGGCGTAGACCAGTGGAGCGCGGTGGTTGGCGACCCAGCCGCGATAACGCACGTGGTACTCGCGGGCAAAGCGTTCGAGCAGCGCCGCGCCGTAGCGCACTCCGTAGATAGCGAAGCGCAGGTCGGGCAGCAGGTTGCTCGGCTCCAGTAGGTAACGCTCCAGCGTCTCGTTGCGGTCGTTATCGCCCCAGTTGCCGATGAAGACGACATCCTGCTCTTTAGGCAAGTCATACGGACGGAACAGGTCGGGGTCGGCGGCCTCGTGGACGGTGTAGACGCGGGGCAGGTCGAAGTCGCGCCGATAAATCTCGGTGATCGCCGGGCTGAACGACAACACTGCATCGTAGTTCTCCAGTTGCAGCGCGCGCATCGCCTCCGGTTCGCTATAGGCACGGTAGTGGGTGTCGTGGAATAGGGCGCGGAAGCGGGGGCCAAACTCGCCCGCCTGCCGCATCCGACCAAGCTCGACCACCAGTGCGGGATCGCTCCACTCGTGTACCAGTGCGACATCCACGTCGGCAAGGGTTTCATGCAGCCAGGAGCGCAGTCGAGCGGGGTTGCTCAAGAGCGCCGGGTTATAGAGGTTGTAGCGCAGATTGGGGAAGTGGGCGACAAAGTCGAGCAGTGGCGCTTCGCCATGCTCCTGCCGCAGGTTGTCCACCGACCAATTATGGACCGCCTCATAGAAGGTGGCACGGTGGCCCAATTCCTCCAGCGCCCGCATTAGGCCACGCAGGAAGTGGGCATTACCGTGATTCCAGTCGGAACGAATCGAATGGCCGAAGATGGCGAAGTTCATCATACTCTGTAAGGTACCTTGGCGTCGGGGTAGCTCAGGTTCGTACCTTCATTATACCACAGGTGCGGAGGCAGCAACTGCTGGTACAACTGGTAATAATCGGCGGCCATTCGCTCGGCGTTGTAGAGAGTAAGGGCGCGGAGGTGGGCGCGTGCGCCATAGCTGGCGGCGCGGACGGGGTCGGTGAGTAGCTCGCTCAGGGCGGTGCGCAAAGCGGTGGCATCGTTACGGGCGAAGTATACTGCGTCGTCGCCCCAGACCTCGCGGAAGCTGGAAATGTCGTTGGCGAGGATGGCACAACCGTGCAACGCCGCTTCCACCACCGCCAGGCCGAACGGCTCGTAGCGCGAGGCGGCAATGTAGACGCTGGCGCGGGCGAACAGGGGATAGAGTTGCGCGGCGGAAAGCTGGCCAAGGTATTTGATGCCCGCACCCTCATGATAGAGCGGATATTGGTGGTCGGGGGATAGGTCCGCACCCGCCACGATGACGGGGAGCGGGCTGCCACCATCGGCCTGCGCCTGCTGCACTGCCTCAGCAACCAGCGCAACGTTCTTGGCTTTGTCCCACAGCCGCCCCACCATTATGGTGAGCGGCTCTTTAGTTCCTATTCGCGGCGTGATGCTCACCCCGTTGTGGATAGTCTGCACCCGCGCAGTAAGTAGATCGTAATCGCGGCTGATGCTGGTGGCGATGAACGCCGAGGGCGCAACTATCGCACTCGCGCCATGCAGCCCGCGCTGCACCAGGTGATGATAATCGTCGGTGAACAACTCCCAGGTGGGGTTGGGCGGGGCGGGGTCGGCGCACCAGCGCTGCCAACTGATGATGTCGCTATGAGCCACCACCAGGCGGGGGCAGGCGGTGGGTAGGTCGCCGAAGCAGAACTGGTTGCTGTGCAGCAGGTCGGGCTGCAGCCGCGCAATCAGGTCGCTGAGGTCGCCCCGCGCGGCGGCGATGTCGCTGAGGCTGTCCTGCATCCACTCCAACTTGTACGGCAGGTTGAAGTGGTCGCGCAAGTTGGGCAGGCTATATAGTCCGCGGCGCTGGTCGGGGTTAGGC
>QHBQ01000225.1 GCA_003243865.1 Candidatus Chloroheliales bacterium
TTGGCGTCGGTATGACCCGCAGCGAAGAAGTTGCTCACCCCATTGCTGACGCTGGCCAGGCGGATGGGCAGGTTGGCGCTCGGCTTGCCGGTGTTCTGGTTGACCGCCCAGACCAGCGCCTCATTGCTCGAAGCCTTCATCGTCAAGGCGCTATCGCCCACCACAAACACGAGGCTGGCCTCCTGGCCGAACTGATCGGGCGAGTTTACCAGGTAGTTGCCACGATCGAGTTCGGCAACGAAGGCATAGTAGCCGGGGGGCAGGCGGTCGGCCTTGCCGTCGAGGCTGAGGCCCAGCTTGGTGACGTTGGGTTGATCCTTGGCGGTGTTGAGGCCCTGCTGCCAGGTGCGGGCGGGCTTCAGGTTGGCTAGCTGGATACCGTTCTTGGCATTGCCGCCATGCAAACTGACGCCATACTGGCTAACCAGGCTGACGAAGCTGGGCGCATCGAGCTTCCAAAGATAATAGTTGAGCTGCTTGCCGTTGACGCTGCCGACGTAGATGTTGGTTGGCTGCCCATGATTGAAGCTAGCCTGACCGTTGGTGCCGAGGATGTTGACGCTGGGTAGAGCCGAGGGGGTAGCGCCGGATTTGGTATACGGTGTCGCCAGCTTCTGCCCGGCCACATCCACAATGGCACCGCTGAGAGTGAGCGTGTATCTGGTCGAGGGCGCCAGGTGCGAATAGATGCTGAAGCTGTCGCTGCTACTGCCGTAGGCGGCATTGGTGCTGCTGTAGGTTAGTTGCGGCTGCACCTGCCAGTTCGACTTGATGCTGTCCAGCTTGATTGGGTTGTTGAAGGTCAGGTCAATGCCGTCGGGGCCGAATTTGACATCGGCGACTGCCAGCGGGGGGAAGGTGCTAAAGGTCCACACATAATCCTTGCCCAGCCCGATGCTGCCACCCTTCGGCTTTGCGCCCGCGCCGACGGTGGCGCGGAACTGAGTGTTGAGCGTCAGCGGGCTGCCCGGCGTGAAGGTCATCACCTCGGCGGGGCCGACCCCCGCGCCCCAGGCGAACGCGCCGGAGACGCTGCTCTGGGCGAGCGGCGCGGCCAGGTGCTGCCCGCTAAACGCTCGTTGGGGCTGGGCGCCCGGCCCGATTGCCTCGACGCGGAAGTTGCTCTGCACCGAGTCGTGGTCCATCGGCTGATTGAAGGTGACGACGATGGGGCTGTTCGGCCCGACGTTGCCGATATAGTCGCTGCCTGGCCCGCCGATGCCACTGTCGCTGTTGTTGCCGCTGCCGCTGCCGTAGAAGCTGGGGTCGTTGGCGTCAATCTTCTGGTCGGTGGGGTAGACGTAGACGACGCGCGGGCTGGCCGTGGTGAAGCCGAAGCTGTAATCCTTCGCCAGGGTAGCGCCGAACTGGTCCTGAAGCTGCTTGTGAACAGTCACTTTGTAGTTGGTGCCACCGATGAGGCCATTCTGGGGCTGAAACTGTAGCTCGGTGGTGCCGAGCCAGACGAAGCGGCCCGCCAGTGGCGGATCGAACGTGACGTTACCGGCGACATCCTGCTGCTTGCCGACGGTGGTGAGCGGAATCATCGGGCGAGTGAACTGCAAGGCGATGGTCGCATCGGTAGGGATGTCCTTGCTGTCGGGCGCGGGGATGGCGCGGAAGACCTCGGCGAGCGCCACGGTCTGGAAGCTGGTGCTGACCTTGTCGGCATTGGTGAGCAGTTGCTGGCCGAGGCTCTTGGCCGTACTGCTGAGGCTAACCTTATAGCTAGTGCCGGGGCGATAGCCGACTGCCGGGGTGAAGACCAGGGTGCTGGCCTGCTGGCTCTCCACCCAGCCGAAGTTGCCCTGCACCGCTGGCTCAATCTTGAACGCCGCCTCGGTGCTGGTGTGTTCCATCCGCTGGTTGAAGGTGACGGCGACCGGCGCTTGCGGGGGTATGTTGCGCGTGTCGGGGGCGGGGCTGATGCCGAGCGCGACAGGCGGCCCAGCAGGGGCGGGAGGTGCGCTGGTGTTGGTCGGGTTGCTGCCCGCGGAAGTGCTGGTCGGATTACTGCCTCCCACAGAGGGGGTTTGGTTCGCGTTGACGACGGAGTTGACCTTGCTGCCACTATTGTTGAATGCGAAGTAGAGGCCCACCCCGCCGGCGACGAGCAAGAGGGCAGCGAGGGCGATGATAATTGGCAGGTTGGGGTTGCGACGCGGCGGATCCGGTGGCACAATGGTGCCGATTGCCGTCGGGGGGGGCATCGGCGGCGTGCCTTCACTCTGGGGCTGGGGGTTGAAACTCTCGGTCTGGTGGTCGTGCGGCTGCTGAGACATGGTCTCCTCCTTGCGGCTGGATACAGCGGGGTATAACAGAATGAATGACACGCGATGAATGCTCGAACTTGAGCGATGCACCTGTATAGACGAACCCGGCACAAAAAAGTTGCAGCGCAAGCCGAATTTGCGCCCTGATTATAGCACATGGCGCCCGTTTTGGCGCAGCGGAAATCCGCGGCATAGCTGATCAAAATGGCATCGTTATCGTTTATAATGCCAATTATGTTTGGTGGTGATGTAAATTGTGCCAGGGCGAACAACGGCTCGCCCCTACAGAAATACAGTTACCATGGCTAACTGTTATAATAAGGGCAATACTGTTCAAGAATGGAGCTTACAAAAATGGCAATTACTCCCCTGGTTAAGAAGCTGGGCCTCAAGCCGCGCCAGCGCGCAATCATCATCAATGCCCCGGCGGGCTATATTGAGCAACTCGACCCGTTGCCGGAAGGGGGGGAACTGGCTGGACGGCCAGAGGGTCAGTTCGACTTCGTGCAGTTGTTCGTCAGCGATAAGGCTGCGCTAGAGCGCGATGCGCCAGCGGCGATTGCGGCGATCAAGCCAGGTGGCCTGCTCTGGATCACCTACCACAAGCGTAGCTCCGGGATCAAGACTGACATTAGCCGCGACAACGGCTGGGATGTAGTGAATAAGGCGGGCTGGGGTGGCGTTTCGCTGATCGCGATTGACGAAACCTGGTCGGCAATGCGCTTCAGGCCGGGGGCGCGGTTATGAGACAACAACAGCTTTCTGATATTGAACTGGCCCGGATGCAGGCCGATGCTCTCTACGTGCATGATGCAAACGGCAGGTTGGTGCGCGTCAATGAGCCTGATCCCGACGACCCTGCCCCACGCTTCTTCCTGGCTCGCACCAGGGCTGGCAACCTCTGGCGCACCCGCTTCGATCTGCCTGCCTACCTCACCGCCGAGCTTGAGCGACTGGCTGCTGATGAGCCGGTCGTCATTGATCTACACGAACCACCCTATCACATGGCGGAGTATAGAGGATTGCTTGAGCAACACGCTCCGATTAGCAACATAGATGCTGGCCCAGCCTACTCCCTGCCGGAACTGCGGGGGCGAGTGCAACCCGCCCCTACCATCCCGCTGGTGACAATCGCGGCGGAGAACGCGACCCTACTGCAAGCCCATTACCCCTACACACTGAGCAGGCTAGCCGAGCTTGGGCCAGTCGTGGTGGTCGTTGACGGTGGGGTGGCAGTGGCGGCTTGCTACTGCGCTCGGATCACGGCGCAGGTAGCTGAAGCCGGGGTATACACGGTAGAGGCCTATCGAGGGCGAGGCTATGCTGCCGAAACGGTGCGCGGCTGGGCAACAGGCATCCGCGCAACTGGCAGGCTGCCACTCTACAGTACGTCGTGGGCGAACATTGCGTCACAGACGGTGGCGACGAAGCTGGGGGCGGTTCAGTACGGGGCGGACTTCAGCATTACGTGATTCAGGTGATGCTTATCCCTAGCACGGCTGCCAGTCAACAGCTGGGAGCTTACCCTCACACCCCAGTAAGTTCCCAACCCTATTCCTAGCTTGTTGCCTATGGGGCGAATCGCATATACCCTGATGAAGCGCCAGTCACGCTCATCGTAACCAGGAACCATGAAGAGTTCCGGGGGTTTTGTCATTCAACACTTATTACTCATCCATCACTCGCCGCTGCCCGTGCTTGCAGGACAGGTCGAGCAGGGGGCAGGTAA
>QHBQ01000213.1 GCA_003243865.1 Candidatus Chloroheliales bacterium
CCATATGCAGGGGTGGGCGGGGCCGCCAGCGCGGCAGTGGTGTCCGACAGGGTGGCCGCAGTACGCGGGCGGCGCTTGAGATAGACGCTGTAGTTCTCGCCCACTGCCCCAACCAGCGTCTCGACCAGCATTCGCTCGATCGCGGGCGCGGTATCCTGGTAGAGACTGAGGATTAGCGCAGCGGCATAGCGGTCAACCGTCAACCCCGGCAGGCCGTCAGCAGCGGCGTTGACCAGCCGATAGATGTCGGTTGCCTCATCGCCCGCCAGGATCGCCCGCCGCTCGACGGCAAGGCGGAACAGCGCGGCAAGCGCGGGCCGGTCAGCCTCGGTCAGGCTGTCTATCTCCATGCGTGGCGGCGGGGTGAGGTGACCGATACGCCGGGGCTGCACGAATGGCACCGCCAGCCGTTGCACCAGGTCAAGCTCTGGCAACCCCTCGCGCACACGGTTGAATATCTCCGGCGGCTCCGCCCTAAAGCAGTGCTGAGATTTGAGGTTTGAGGTTTGAGTTGAGGTTGGGGAAGATTCCTCGCCTTCTGTAGGGGCGTGATTCATCACGCCCTGCTCCGCTTCGCCCCCCCCCCCATCTCGGGAGAGGGCCGGGGTGGGGGCTTCATCCCCTCCCCCGATGGGGGAGGCAGGGAGAGGGTCCGTGCCAGCTTCATCCTCGAATACGGGGATGATAAGCTCCAGCGCGTGGAGCATCAGGCGAGGGGCCGGCTTGCTGGGTGGGCTATAGAGCGCGTCACCGACGATGGGGTGACCGATGTGGGCGAGATGAACGCGAATCTGGTGGGTGCGCCCAGTCAGCAAGGTGACTTCGAGCAGGGTGTAGCGATTGTCCTTGCTGGTGGTGAGAACGCGGATATGGGTGGTGGCATCCTGGGCCAGCTTATCGAAGATGGCAGGAACCAGCCAGCGGCCACTCTCGACGGCGGGGGCAATCGGCAGGCGGATGATTAGTTCATCCCTGTTCGGTGCGATCAGGGAATAGACCAGCGGGTTGGCAGGTTCGTGCACGGGTGTGGGTCGTCCGCGCCCACCGCCCTCGTATGGCAGAGGGCGACCTGGCCCGCGGCGCGGAGGCGGAACGGGGCGGCCTCCACGCTGGGGGACGGGACGACCTCCACGCTGCGGCGCGGTCATTGGCATGGGGTGTCGGGGCGGTGCGGGCGGACGGAACTGGCGGGCGTCCTCGGCGGGTCGCACCAGGCCATGCACGATCGCCAGGTAGGTTTTATGCGCCTCGCGCCCCTCGAAGATGCCGGCCAGCGGGGGGTTGATCTCGCGGCGCAGGCTGAACAGCAGCACACCGCTAGTATCCTTGTCCAGCCGCTGATGGGTGCCGATGTAGTCAACCCCCAACTGAGCCTTGAGGATGCCGACCAATTCGACCGCGCCTACATCATGCTCGTCGGGCGCATGGGTGCTGAGGCCAACCGGCTTGTTGACCACCACGATGTTCTCATCCTGATAAATAATCGGTACACGCATGAACATAATTATACGATATGCGCCGCCCTTTCCGCTAGCCAAAACCCCTCCCCCTTTGGGGGAGGCAGGGTGGGGGAGTGCCAACCCCCCTCCCCCAAAGGGGGAGGCTGGGTGGGGGAGTTGGGGCAAGGACACGGCAGCAAACTAACACAGCTCTAATCCCACCGCGAACTTTTTCAACGTGCCGTATGGTATAATAGGTGAAACAAGATTGTGGCAACACCGCTCTAAATCGGTAGAAGACAACCACCACATCTTGTCTTCAGGAGGAACTAACCGTCATGCAAATAATCGCGCTGATTATTCAGGTACTAACCCTGCTCGTCTTCGTTCGCGCCATCGCCTCGTGGATAGTGCCTCTCGGCAGCAACGCCGAATGGTATCGCATCCTCTTCGTCAGCACCGAATGGCTGCTTGCGCCCATCCGCAACCTGATGCAGCGGGCAATGGGCAACGTGATGATTGACTTCTCGCCAATCGTCGCCATTCTGCTGCTGCAGTTCATCGGCAGTATGCTGCTTCGGTAGCCGCTAATAGCATTCTTAGTATTACAGCCACAGATAAAGGCGGTGAGCCAGCGGGCGTGGGCAGCGGACAAGCGGGTAAGTGGACACATTACCCACCCTTCAGCACAGCATCCGCTCAACTGAGGCTGTAATATTAGAGGCCGTTTGAAAACTGGACATATCAGTTGGTCGCTTGGTAAACCAGGGTCATGAACAAGCGCAAACCTTATCCCAGCGACCTAACTATCGCTCAAAGGGCGACCACGTAAACACCAGCTCCGCGAGATACTCAACGCCATCGGCTATGTGCTGGATAACGGCATCATGGGGTACAGTATGCCCCATGACTTCCCCCTTGCCGATAGCGTCTACTATTATTTCAAAATCTGGCGCGACAATGGCTTGCTTGAACAAATCCACGACCCCCTCCACCGCGCAGTGCATGAACAATCAGACCGTGAACCGCTACCCAATGCCGTCATCATTGACAGTTAAAGTGTCAAGACCACCGGAAAAGGGGTGGCAAGGGCTACGAATACCTGACCAGGCAAACCATCAACCCTGCCCGATAAATCCGTCCAAATCCGCTTAATCTGCTGTTCCAAACCCGCTGGCTGGCCGTTCTCTACACCAACGCCGGTCGGTAGGGCGAGTGCCACCCGCCCCTACGTCNNGGTTAAATGAACCTTGACAAAGAGCCTGGGTTGGTTTACATTTGCATCCGCATATCACGGCTGCAGANTTGACCAAGCAGAACGGGGGAGTACGACGATGATTGCGGAACAAACGGCCAACCCAGTTAGCGGCCTGTCGGAAAGCGAGGTGGCGGCGCGACTGGCGCGCGGCGAGGGCAACACCGCCCCGCCGCATACCACCCGCACCTACGCCCAGATCGTGCGCGAGAATGTATTTACCTTCATCAACGATGTCCTCTTCATCCTCGGCATTGCGCTCATCGTGGTCGGGCGACCGCTCGATGCGCTGGTGTCGGTCGGGGTGATTATGATCAACATCCTGGTCAGCATCGTGCAGGAGACTCGCGCCAAGCGCAGCCTGGACCATATTGCGCTCTTGACCCGGCCAAAGGCTACCGCAGTGCGCGATGGGGTGGAGCGTACCGTGAGCCTGGAGCAACTGGTGGTTGGTGATGTGCTACGCATCGGCGCGGGCGACCAGGTGGTACTCGACGGCACGGTGCTGGGTGGGCGAGCGCAGCTCGACGAGTCGCAGCTAACCGGCGAGTCCGATTTGATCCCCAAGCAGGCAGGCGACGCGGTGTATTCGGGTAGCTTCTGCGCCAGCGGCAGCCTGTATTATCGCGGCGACAAGGTGGGGATGGACTGCCTGGCGAATCAGATTACCAGCGGGGCGCGCGGTTTCCGCCGCGTGTTCACTCCGCTGCAGAACCAGATCAACCTGGTGGTGCGCATCATCCTGCTGATCGTCATCTACCTGCAGCTTTTGCTGTCGCTCGACGCGCTGATCAAGCAAGTGCATTTCGCCGATGCGGTGGGTAATGCCACCGTGCTGGCCGGGCTGGTGCCTAATGGCCTGTTTCTCTCGATTGCAATCGCCTACGCACTGGGAGCGATCCGCATCGTCCGTTTCGGGGCGCTGGTGCAGCAATCCAATGCGGTCGAGTCGCTCAGTAACGTTGATGTGCTGTGCCTGGACAAGACCGGCACGCTGACCGCCAATCGGCTGGCGGTGCAAGACCTGTATCCAATTAGCATGGACAAGGATAAACTGACCGCCATCCTCGGCACGGTGGTTGCCAGCGCTACGGCGCACAATAAGACCAGCGAAGCGGTCATGACCGCCTACCCGGCCAAGCCGCAACCCATCGTGGCGGATGTGTCATTCTCTTCGGCGCGTAAGTGGAGCGCGGTGGCCTTTGCCCCACAAGGGGAGCAGCAGGCGGCGGACGACTTGCATGGTGTTTATGCCCTCGGTGCGCCGGAGTTCGTGCATCCCTATCTGGCCGCCACTAGCGACTGGCAGGCAATTACGGCCCAGGTTGGCCCCCTGACCGACCAGGGCCTGCGCGTGCTGCTGATTGCCCACCAGCCCAACGCGACCACGC
>QHBQ01000460.1 GCA_003243865.1 Candidatus Chloroheliales bacterium
GTCAATCTGTGGAACCCGCGCCGCATCGTCATCGGTGGCGGGGTAATAGACCGCATTGACCTGCTGTTCAACCTGGCGGTGCAGGAAGTGAAGAAAGGGGCGCTGCCCGTGCCAGCGGCAGCGGTCGAGGTAGTCAAGTCGAGCCTGGGCGACTTCAGCGGGGTGGTCGGCGCGGCGATGATGGCCGCTGGCGCGTAGTTATGAGTTTTGAGTGGGAAGGGCGTAGGGGCGGGTGGCACTCGCCCTTGCTGCATATCTCTAGCACTAACGCCAGGCAAGATTCCTCCCCCAAACCCCCGCTGGGGGCTTAGTTGATCAACATCCAAACCCCCGCTGGAGGCTTAGTTGATCAACCAGGCGAGATTCCTCCTCCAAACCCCCGCTGGGGATTTAGTTAATCAACATCCAAACCCCCGCTGGAGGCTTAGTTGATCAACCTCTGGACTGATTCTGGCTTTTCGCCCTGGACAGAGTATCATCGCTGGCAAGCTGCTCGAAGGTGATCGCGCTGGTGGGGCAGACCTCGACGCAGCGCATACAGGCAATATGGCAGGGGGTGTGCAGCGCCACTGTGTCGTGGGGCGAGACGAACGGCTCGGGCTGGGGGCAGACTGCCACGCACGCGCTACAGCCGATGCACGCCTGCCAGACAATATTGAAGCTGACCGCATGGTCGCGTTTCATCGGCCTACACCTTTCGATATTTGGAGCCTGGGTTGAAATAATTGCCCAGCGTCTCGAACAGCAGCGCGTCCCGACGTGCAACGTTCCGTTCACCGAAGATGGCAACCCGCTGGTGGTAGAGGTCGGTCAGGTCGTTGCCGATGCGGCTGAACCACTGCTCCTGATAGCCGCGTAGCTGCTCCAGGCCACCGACCAAATTATCGCCGAGTGAGGCAAGGTACTCGCCTGCGAGGCGCCCACCGCGCAGCGCGGTATGCAGCCCGCCGCCGGTGAGCGGATTGACCTGGCGGCCCGCATCGCCGACCAGCATCACATGGCTGGCGACCAGCTTCTTCAGCGGCGCGGCTAGCGGCACGCCGCCGCCCTGCACCTCAAGGAGGTTGGCGCGGACGAAGCGCTCACGCATGAACGACTCGCGCATGAAGCGCTCAAGGTGGCAATGGGCGTCCTGCTTGGTCATCGTCCGAATCACGCCCAAGCCAACCTCGGCGTAACTACCGCCTTTGGGGAAGACCCAGACGTAACCCCCTGGCGCGTGCGCCTGCCCTACGATGATCTCCAGTAGCCCCTCAGTCTCCACGTTGTTGACAACATACTGCAGGCAACTCGCCATATCCTGCAAGCGAACCGCGGGCGACAACCCCGCCCACAGCGCAACCTGCGACATCACCCCGTCCGCCCCGACTACCACGCGGGTACGCACCGTCTGCTGCTGGCCCAGCCGCTCGATGCGGGCGTAGATCCGCTCATCCTCGATGATATAGCCGTGTACTTTCGAGCGCAGCCAAACCTCTGCCCCCGCATCGCTGGCGAGCGAGCTGAGATAGCGGTCGAAGCGCTTGCGGTCAACCACGTAGCCGAGCGCGGTCCGCCGCCCGTAGCTGCGATAATCGTGGCGGATCTGTTCGCCACCCGCTGCATAGGTGACGAAGCCATAGACCGGTGCGAGGATGTACTCCTCATCCAGCGGCACGCCGCCATCTTCGAGCGCGTGTTCGCTCAAGGCACCGCTGCACTCCACTGGCGTGCCGAGTTCGCTCTTCTTGTCCACCAGCAGCACGCGCAGCCCGCCCTGGGCGGCATAGCGGGCGGTAGTCGCCCCTGCTGGCCCGCTGCCCACTACCAATACGTCAACATCATAGACCGACATCCTTAATCCCCCTGACTTAAGTCGAGTATAGCATCGGGGTGGGTGGGTGTCAACCTACCATGAGTGATAAGCGGTGGTTAAGAGACCGTTTGGAAACCGCTGGGATTTATGCGTAGGGGCGTGTGGCGCACGCCCTGCTTGCCAGCACCGTCAAGCCAGTTTTCAAATAGTCTCTAATGGGGTAGGGCGGGGTGCTTTGGCATTATCTGCTATCTGCAATCTTCAATTCGCCAGGCTGAGGATGTCGGCCAGCACGCCCGCGGCAGTCACCTGCGGGCCAGCGCCCGGCCCTTGCACTACGAGGGGGGTGCTGCTATAGCGGGTTGTGTGCCAGATGAAGATGCTATCGCTACCGCGCAGCCGACCGAGCGGCGAGTCGGCAGCCACTTCGTGCAGCCCGACGCTGGCCTGTTCATCCTCGATTAGGGCAACGTGGCGCAGCACTTTGCCTTCTTTCCGTGCCGCTTCCAGTCTTTCACGATATGTAGCGTCAACTTGCGGCAGCTTTGCCCAGAAATCATCCAGAACAACACTTTCAAGCCCAGCAGGAACAAGGCTCTCCACCGCCACATCGCCGAGTTCCAGCGGTAGCCCCATGCGCCGCGCCAGGATCAGCGCCTTGCGGGCGGCGTCCAAGCCGTTCAGATCGTCACGGGGGTCGGGTTCGGTGTAGCCGAGGTCGTGGGCGCGGCGCTGCGCCGCGCTGAAGCTGAAGCCTTCATCGAGCGCGGCACAAATATAACCGAGCGTGCCGCTGACGCTGGCCTCGATACGCGCGATACGGTCGCCGCTGGCGAGCAACCCTTCCAGCGTGCTGATCACCGGC
>QHBQ01000408.1 GCA_003243865.1 Candidatus Chloroheliales bacterium
TGGGGAAGTATACCACGCCGCCCCCGCTGCCGCAGCAGTATACTCTGCCACCGTTGCCGCCGCTGAGGTCGGACACCAGTTGGTCCGCGCCACTGTACTTCTTGGCGAGCGCCACCTCTTTGCTCTCGCCCGCCGCCAGGCTGAACGAGGCTGACACCTGCTGCTCGCTGGGCGCGTACAGCACCGCATCAGTGTAGGGCTGGCTGGCAAGGTTCTTGACCGTTACCTTCACGGTCGGTCCATCCAGCCGCGCCTGCGCGCTGAACTGCGGCGGCAGTTTGATGTTGTCCTGCACCGCTACCTCGCGCTGCTGCCAGTTGGAGATAGCAATGTCGGTCAGTCGGTTCGGCGCGCCCAGCCGCAGGTTGCTGGTGTTTGCGCTAGTGTTGCCAAATGAGGAACTGCTGGAATAGCCCGCATCGCCAGCCAGCGCGGTGTCGCTCAGGGAGAGGCTGTAGCTGGTGCGACTTGGTGAGAAGATGCCGACCGTGCCAGCGACGAGCGCGGTGTCGTCCTGCCCACTGGCGAACACCACCGCGCTGCGGCTGATCAGCACATCGCCACCCTTGCTCTGGTAGCCGATTGCGTAGAAGATCGCCGCAAACAGCAGGGTGATCAGCGGGATCGTCAGCCAGGCGAACTCGCGCCGCCCCAGTTGGCGCAGCAGCAGATAGTTGAGCGGGCCAACCACGGCGATGTAGACCAGCAGGATGATAAATAGTAGGACGGGGTCGGGCAGGTCCAGTTGGGGCAGCAGCGAAGCGCCGAAGCCGTAGCGGTTCATGTTCAGCGCATTGAAGGTAGGGCCGCTGTAATGGGCAGCGAACAGGCTCTGCCACAGGTTAGTGTAGCCGCCCCAGGCCCGCAACGCGCCGAGGTTGGGGTCTACCGCGATATAGCTGACCCGTCCGCGCCCGTAATTGCGCTGGGCCAGCAGCGGGTTGCCGTCGGGGCTGGCGGCCAGCAGCCGCGCGCCGGGCTGCAGCGTTGCGCCGCTCGCCACCACCTGGCCGGTCAGGGTGATCGGTTCGCTGCTGCCCGCAAACATTGCCAGCGGGCTGAGGTCGGCCAGCGGCTGCGGCGCAGCGACGCGCACTGGCAGGGTGTCGGCGAAGCCCGCCGCGTTGCTCGCTCCCGCCTGCCCACCAGCAATGACCAGATCGCCACCGCCGACCACCCAGGCGCGAACTGCCGCCCGCTGCGCCTCACTCAAGCGCACGGTGTCGCCATCCACGATTACCAGCGCGTCAAGTCCGTCGAGCGCGGCGGGTGCGGGCGGCAGTTCATCGAGGCCGATGTGCGCGACAGTGGTGCGCGAGGAGCCGCTGCCCTGGGTGGTGGCTATGTTGCCGAGGGTCATACCGCTCAGGCTGCTCAATGCCCCGCCTTCGCCGCCTACCACCGCGACGATGAAGCTGGAGTTATCGTTGAAGCTGAGGCTGACATCGCGCTGCAAGAGAATGCTGCCACCGCGCCGCAGCGCAAGCTGGATGTTGCCGCTGTAGTCGCTATTGAAGGCGTAGAGCCAGACCTGCTTGCGCGAGTGGCCGGGCAGGGCGATGTCCAGGCTGGCTGCCCGTAGGCCGCCCTGTGCGGTCAGCCCTAGCGTGCCGCTGCGGTCATCGTCGCTGTCGTTGCTGAGTGTCACCTGCACGCCGAACCACTCGCCATTGCGGTAGTTGCCCTCGAACCCAGCCTTGATCGTCGCGCTCAAACCCGGCGCATCCGCCGCCCCCGCCGCAGCAGCAAAGCCGAGTAGCACGAGCAGCAACCCCCCCAGCACAACAACTCCCCTCCCCCACATCAGGGGAGGGGAGGCTGGCAATCGTGAACGCTGTACTCTGCTTCGCACTTTCAACTTTCAACTTTCAACTTTTCACTGACGCTAGATGTCGAAGAAGCTATCGCTGTTGGGGCGGCGCACCCCATCGGGATTATTGAGGTTAGGGCTGGTGGGCGCTTGACTAGCCGCCAGGTTGGGGCTGGTGGGCGCTTGACTACCCGCCAGACCGGGAGTGTAATACTTGGCGAATACCGCCAGCCAGTCCACGATGTCGTTGTCCCACTGTGCGGCCTCGCGGGCGCGATGCGCCTCGAGGCGAGTGGTGATCTCCTGCTGCACCGCGCGGGGGTCGGGTACGTCGCGGAAGAGAAAGGCGGTGGCTTCGCCCGGGGTCTTCACCACCACCGTGCCGTAGTTGAGCATCATCGCCAGCGGGGTTTTAATCGTGTAGCTAACATCGGTGATGCGCCCGAACAGCGTCTCGGTGACAACCTCGCGCCCCCCCAGCGGCTTTTTCTCCACGGTCAGCACGCGGTCGTGGGTGAGGCTGTACTTGTCATTGCGCCAGTCCTCGTATACGTACCAGAAGAAGGGGATGAGCAAGAGCATCACTCCGATTGCGACGAAGGAAACTATGTGGTTGATGGTATCGGGCAGGGCATTGGGGTTGCTGGTGGCATCGGCCAGGGCATATGGGTCGCTGGGGGTAACCAGCCTGCTGGTGGCCCAGCCAATTAGCATCCAGATGATGATGACTAGGGCAAACACACCAAGTAGCTTCAGTTCGGCTCTGAGCAGAAAGACCCAGTGGCGATGCCAGATTACCGTCTCGCCCTGGCGCTGGGGGCGGTGAGGCAGCAATATATTGAATTGGTCCATGCCGGTTTCTTGCAAGGTGACGTAGGGCGCCTCCATCGGCTTGTCGTTGGGATCGTCAAGGCCGCCAAACTTGCCGCGCAGTACCGCGAGGCGGCGCTCCTCCCTGACCGGCAGGGCTTCCTGGTTGACCAGGCGGCGCACCTCCAGGATCTTCTCACGTAGCGAACGAGGGTTGGGCAGGGTATCGAAGCTGAGGATGCCCAGGCCAGCAGTATCAAGCGCCAGGTTGCCATAGTCCAGCGCCTGGGCGATGCGGCCCGCAAACTCGATGCGCACGTTATGCACCTTGTTCATCGGCGCTTCGCTCTGCTGCTCCTGCACCCCAACCGTCTTGTCTATGAAGATCACCCGCTGATTGGTGATGATGAAGAAGTCGTTGGTCCAGTCGAAGATGTGCCAGCCGATGTAGGCGAGGCCAATCAGCAGGGGGATGAGGATGATGCTGCCCTTCAGCCAGGAGTTCTCGATTGGCACGAAGATCATGATGATGCCGACCACCAACGCTAGCGCCGCCAGCGGGAGTAGGCCGCCTGCGTGCTTGATGATCGAGAACCAATGGCGGCGCGTCTCCAGCACCACATACTCTTTAGGGTGCAGATGCTTGATGTGGTAGTTGTGCCGACCTTGCGGCCCGCGTTCCATGCCCATAATGCGCTCCCGACCTGACCTGATGATGATCTATTCGTATCATACAATATTATGTCATGTTCGTCAATACGCACCAGAGCGAAGAACGGCTCGCCCCTACATAGGTGATCGGGTTGGGGGCTACTATGCGCTAATACGCGCCGCGCCCGCTGATTACCGCCGGGATGGTGCGCAGTAGGATCTTGAGGTCGAGGCCGAGCGACCAGTTCTCCGCATAATACAGGTCGAGCTTGACCATCTCCTCGAAGCTGAGGTTGCTGCGCCCACTTACCTGCCACAGCCCGGTCAGCCCGGGGGTGATGTTCAGCCGCTGTCGCGCCCAGTCATCGTACTTCTCCACTTCAGGGATGATTGCGGGGCGGGGGCCAACCCAACTCATCTCCCCCTTCAGGATATTGAATAGCTGCGGCAACTCGTCAATGCTCAACTTGCGGATAATCGCGCCGATTGGGGTGCGGCGGGGGTCGGCTACCATCTTGAAGTGGTGGCCTTCGCGGTCGCTGTAGGCGAG
>QHBQ01000224.1 GCA_003243865.1 Candidatus Chloroheliales bacterium
CTCGACTATGCCTTCAACAATGCGGGCATCGGTGGCGCTCAGGCGCTCACTGCCGACTACCCGGTGGAGAGTTGGAATCAGGTTATCGCCGTCAACCTCACCGGCGTGTTCCTCGGCATGAAGTACGAGATTGCCCAGATGCTGAAGAATGGCGGTGGGGCAATCGTCAACAACGCATCGATCCTTGACGTGGTCGGCTTTCAGACTGCCGCCGCCTACGTTGCGGCCAAGCACGGGGTCATCGGCCTGACCCAGACGGCGGCCAACGAGTACGCCGCGCAGGGCATCCGCATCAATGCCGTCTGCCCCGGCTTCATCAAGACCCCGATGCTGGAGAACGCGGGCATACTCGACAACAAGCAGATGTACGATACGCTGGTTGCCCTGCACCCCATCCACCGGCTGGGCGAACCCAACGAGATTGCCGCGCCGGTGCTATGGCTCTGCTCCGCTGAGGCATCGTTCGTCACCGGCATCGCCATGCTGGTTGACGGTGGCTACACCACGCAATAGCCAGCTTCCACCTGCCATTATGGTCGGTGATAGGCGGGTCGTGAGTCAACCAATGATCCACGACCCGCCTTATGCTTGCTTCTATCGAGAAGGAAGTCATGAACCGCAGAACCTTGTGGTCACGGCATCCGATGCTAAGCCCCAGAAGCTGTTCGCCTGGTTGTTCGCAATGTGCATCTGCTAAACCAAATGCTTACAGCGGAGGATGAAACCCTGAGTTAACGAGCAGCTGCTCGGCTTACTATCAGTGCTATGAGCTAGCACTTTGCTCGAATTAGTGAACCCGATCCTTTTCGTCGGCAAGGGCATCCGCTTTGGTCTTGTGAATGGTGCCATCCGGGTGTTCAGGGGGGGAGTAAATCGTGTAGAGCTTCAGCGGTTCGGTCGGCGAGACGTTGACGATGTTGTGCTGCATCCCGGCAGGTATGACAACGGCGCTGCCAGCCGCAAGGTCGTGCTCCTCGCCGTTCAGTATCGATTTGCCTTTCCCCGCCTCGACCCGGATGAACTGATCGATATCGGCGTGGGTCTCCAGGCCGATATCCTCACCGAGCTTAAGCGACATAACAACCAGTTGGTTGTGCGGTCCGGTAAACAGCACTTCACGAAAGTACTCATTTTCCAGTGATCTAGCTTCGATGTTGACAACGTAACCTGCCACAATAAGCCTCCTATTCTCTTTGGCCCCAGGTGGGGCCGAGGGATCAGCGCGGGTTTCTCCGTAGCAACGCCACACAATGGCGTACAGCGAGATAGTGCGGCAGGCAATAATCATGCCACAACGTCAATATGCGCATCTCCTCTCCACTGCCAGGATTCCGGTGCCAGGATTCCCGCCTGTCTACTGTAGCCATAGTCGGCTTCGTGTTCATCCCCATCACCCTTGCTAGCAGGAGCGAGGTGGAACTTAACCAGCGGCAGGTGAGAGAAGAGGTCAGGATGTTGGCGGAAGTTGGCAAGCAGCGCGGCTTCTACAACCCAGCCGCAGCACTCCGCTAAGATAGCCATAGTGACGAGTTCGCTATCGCTACACAGCGGCGTGTGAACAGGGCGCTTGAGCTGTGAGCCAATCTTAGGCCAGAGGTCGTCAACCAGGACGAACAACTTGCAAGCAGAAATCGGCCAAATCGTTTATCATCGGGCTAGTCCTACGCTGTGATAAGGTATGGTTGGTTAGACACACATATATTATTGCGGAGGACGAAACCTTGAGTTAACGAGCAGATGCTCTGCTTACTATCAGTGCTATGAACTAGCACTTTGCCTAATTCGTCAAACAGGTGGCGTAAATTGAGCCAGGGCGAACCGTTGTTCGCCCCTACGAATTTGCTCCATCTGCTCGGCGAGTTGGTATAATACAAAAACCCCTCTACCTTCGGAAGAGGCTGGGTGAGGGTGAGCGGGACAATTGCAATGTTCACCCAGCTCTCATCTTGCGTTCACCCTCATTTAATCTGCGCTGGTTACACTGGCCTTGCCATAACTATGCTGACCCCGCGCTGAATGATTCTTCAACCTGGAGTAAATCTTATGCAGAATGTCACTCAAAGCCGCATGGAGAGCATCCCACTACGCATCTTCCTGGGGGTAATTTTCTTCTTCGCCGGGTTGGATAAAGTGACCGACCCCACCTTCTTCGACCCCAAAAATGCCAATTATATCGGCGCGCAGTTGCAGGGCTTCGTTACATACAATCATTCGCCACTTTCCTTCCTGCTCACCAGCATCGCCATCCCCAACGCGGGATTGTTCGGCGCGTTGATGGCGCTCGGCGAGATGGCCTGTGGCCTGCTCGCCCTTATCGGCCTGTATACCAGAGCGGCGGCAGGACTGGGCCTGGCGCTCAGTACCACCCTGTGGCTGACCGCCAGTTGGGGGCAGCAGCCGTTCTACACCAGTTGGGATCTGCCCTATATGTTCGGCTGGTTCACCCTGCTACTGTTGGGTGCAGGCCGCTTCTCGCTCGATGAGCAGCGCGAAGCAAAGCGCCAGCTTGCCCCGGCAGAGGCGCAGGCCGAACCGGGTCGCCGCCGCTTCCTGTTGCAAACGGGCGCAGCGGTTGGGGCGGTCGCCGCGTTGCTAATCGCGGGCGGCGAGGTCTTCAGCGGCTTCGCCAGCCGCAATCAGGCTGCCGCTGGCACCAGCGCCGCCCCAACCAGAGCGACCAAAGCGCCCACCGCTGGCATCAACAACGCGAACACTACCAATCCCACCAGCATCCCCTCTATCGACACCAGCAACGTCGCCGCCGTGCAACCTACGCCCGCCGCTGCGCCCACTGACACGCCGGGGCAGCAAGCTGGCCCGGCTGCTCCCGTGCCACCGCCTACCGATACGCCGTTGCCCACCAATACGCCCGCGCCTGCCACCGCCCCCGCTAACGGCACTCTAATCGCCCACGCCAGCGATGTGCCGGTGGGCAGCGGGCTGCTCTTTACCGCCCCGGATACGGGAGATGATTCCTATCTTGTCCATCTCAGCGATGGCCGCTTCGTCGGCTTCGATGCTATCTGCACCCATGCGGGCTGCACCGTAAACTATGACCAGCAAAATACCATCTTCTTCTGCCCCTGCCACGGTGCGGAGTTCGACCCCACCAACAGTGGCGCGGTGCTGCGCCGCCCGGCACGTTCCCCACTCACCAAGCTCAACATCAGCGTTGACCAGGCCAGCGGCAACATTTACTATCTCGGCCCACAATCGTTAGCGCCTCACGCTGCACCGCGC
>QHBQ01000178.1 GCA_003243865.1 Candidatus Chloroheliales bacterium
AAGTCAACCGCGCTGGGCAGAACGCAGACGGCAACGCTGTTGAGGTAGCGATCCGCTTTCGCGTCGCGGTTGTCGGTGACATGATCCGCTCCGACCGCAACCATCTGCGGCACCACGCTTAGGAGTAGCACCGCTGCACCTTCGACCTGGGCCAGCGCGCCAGCGACCGGCAGCGCCTGCTCGGACAACTCCGAGCCATCGAGCGGCACCAGGATGCGCTGGAAATTGGGGGCACAGCCCGCCATTTCACGGATTTGGTGGCGGGTGCTGACTAGCAGCACGGGAATATTGGTGTCGCGCACTACCTCATCAGCGATGCTGCCCCACATGGTGCGGGCCACGCCGGTGCGCCCGTGCGTACTCATCACCACCAGGTCGCAACCCTCCCTGGCGACCATCTCAATCGCCTCGGCGGCAGGGCCAACCAGCACCTTGACCTCGACGTTCTTCACATCGCAGTCGTGCAGCCGGGTCTCAATCTTCTTCAGGTAGTTGGTGGCTTTGATCACATCGCTATCCAGCATCTGATCGTAGAGTTCGTCGCTGGCTGGCAGCGGTGCAGCATAGGCAAAGGATGCAACCGAAACGCTGTGCAGCAGGGTAACCTGTGCGCCAGTCGCCCGTGCTAGTGATGTAGCGATGCCGATCGCCTTCTCGCTCAGGGTCGAACCATCGAGTGGCACCAGAATGTGCTTAAACATAAGTCTCCTCCTATTTGCATTGCTCGGCATATATGGTTATGCCTGCACCTGTATTGTACCGTGCGGTGGTGAACAGCAGGGTGAAGCGAGGTTAACGTATGGTGAATAGAGGGTGGGGGCGCTAATTTTAACCAATTCTTCACCAATTTACATGGACATTTTCACCAACCTCGACGATAATTGTAGTGAGGCCGGGTGGTTACGTCTCCGACCTTGTATGTTTCCTGCAAGCATGATATGATGGTCAGTATATCGAATATTAGCAATCCCTCGCACTCATCTAGCTTTAGCGCCAGGTTGGACATATCAACGATATCGCCACGCTGGCCCCCGGGTTGAGGCGCATGAGCCAGGGCAAAAGGAGGCAATTCCTATGGGCGACACTGCAGAGTACGTAACGTTCTGGTTTATCACCATCTCGGTCAGCAACCTGATCGTGATCGGCTTGCTGATTATCATCTTCGTGCTGGCGGTTGCGCTGCGGCGACCCGGCGCGCACCAGGGTCCTACCATCGAACAGCCGACCACCGCTACGGCGGATGGCGCTGACCCCAGTTTGGAGGTGCAGCCATGAACCTAACCACCAAAATCCGCGAACAGGTACGTAAGTGGATGCCCCTCGAAGACCTGATGCCCGACACGCTTCCCGCGTTCGTGCGTTCGCCTGCCTACTTCTTCGGGGTCATCACTCTCTCCAGCCTGGTGCTGATCATCATTACCGGCATTGTGCTTACCATCTTCGGCCCACAGTGGTGGCACGATTCGGACATCGGCCACTTCGTCAACAGCGTCCACTTCTGGTCGGCTCAGGCTTTCTTCTTCTCGCTCACTCTGCACCTGTGGACCGAGTTCTTCAAAGGCTCATGGCGGCATGGCCGCCGCTGGACCTGGGTGGTTGGCGCACTCAGCTTCGTCGCAGGTATCGGCACCGCCTTCACTGGCTATCTGTCGCAGACTAACTTCGATGCCCAGTGGATTGCCGTCTCTGCCAAGGATGCGCTCAACGGGGTGGGTATCGGCGCTTTCTTCAACCCAATGAATTTCGGCCAGATGTACAGCTTCCATGTGGTCATCCTACCGCTGTTTGTCATCATGCTGGTGGTCATTCACCTAATCGAGGTGCGTATTCGTGGGGTAGTGCGCCCCTATGCCCCCGACATCCCGACCGAGCGGGCCAGGGAAGAAAAGTGGGGTGGTCCACTCGGCCCCGGCTGGTCGTCATGGTTCTCCGGTCGCCGCAAGAAGCTGCAGGCTATCCCTGCAGCGGAGCGGGCCGTCCCCTCCGACCAGACCAGCTACTATCGGGGCATAAGGATGATGCCTTATGACCTGATCCGTGAAGGGCTGATCGCGCTGGCTTTCGTCCTCGTCGCGGTGCTGATCCTCGCCGCTATCCTCTCCTCGCCCGACGACAAGCCGCTCACCATCCAGCAGTACGCCCAGGAGAAGCCCGCGGATTTCCTGACCACCGCCACCGCTGAGATCAGTGGTACCAGCCTGATCTCGCAATACGGGCCACCCTACAACAACGGCACCGGCTCGGTGCAGTATCTCGGCCCAGTCTCGTTGCAACAACTGGCAGGCGTGCGCCATCCGCTTGATACGGCGCAGACTTACGTGATCGAGCCGCTGACCATCGCGGCGCAGAACGACCCCACGCTGACAACTGCGCTCAAGACCTTCACCACCGCCAGCGCGGACCAGCAGACCAAGTGGGAGGATGCCTACGCCACCGCGCTCGGTAATGTGACCACCCCTACCATCCCGCTCACCGTGCCTCTCGGCGACTATGGCCCATACGGCACGATGATGGACCGGCTACTGGGGCTGGCGACCAGCGGGGCGATGGATGGGCTGCTGATACGCAGCAACGGCTTCTACCAGAACGACTTCACCAAGCCGCTGCTGCTGCTGTCGGAGACTGCCCTGCCTGCTAAGGCGCAGGCTGCCAACCTGCTCGGCTCGCAGTGGGGGATGATGAACGAGACGCACAGCTATCCAGGGCAGAGCTGGATGTGGCTGTACACCGCCTGGTACCAGATTCCGCCGTTCACTACCGCTGCCGCAGCCAACGCCGATGCGCTGATATTGGCGATTATGGCGGTACTCACACTGATACTGATCATCTTCCCGTTCATCCCGTTCGTGAACCGGCTGCCCTACCGACTGGGGGTACACCGGCTGATCTGGCGCGAGTATTACCGCGACATGAAGGCGCAGGGAGCCAGGGTGTCTGCCCCACTGCCAACCGCGACTTCGAGCGTAGAACAAAAGCCGGGAGCCGCAAGTTAATAGCGGGTGGTCACTGGCATCTTGACACAAGAATACGGCTCCGGCGCATCAAACCGTCTGAGCCGTAATCTTTCCCGCCAGGGCAGCTACCACAATATTCACCCAGATTTAACCAGCTTACACCAGCTCTTCAACCAGGGGATGCTATAATGAGATTGGGAATATGTAAAAGTACTGAAAGGAATGTTCAAAACCTATGAGCAGCCAACAACTAGAAAGACCGGAAACCGAAGTCAAACCAAAGTCCAGCGCTCCCCCGCTCCCTTACCAGGGAAGCCAACTGCAACCGAACCAGATGACGCTGCATCGTCCGGCGCAGCATCAGTCTACCACTAACCCTCCGCCGTATCAGCCGCCGATGAACCCGCAACAACCGCCTGCCCAGCAGCCCGATCAGCAACTGGGCGTGCCGCAGCCCGACCCGATCCAAGGCGCGATTGAGAATGTGGTCAGCGGAGTTGAAGGGGTTGGCCGCGAAATCGGCAAAGCACTTGGCCTTAACCACAACCAGCCCGTCTATCCGCAGCAGCCTGCTACCAACCCACCGCCGTATCAGCCACCCGTATCCCAGCAGCCGTATCAGCAGGAGGGCTACATCATCCCCTACCGCACGCCAAGCACCGCCTTCCTACTGGAGCTACTTGGCTATGTCGGGTTCCTGGGTATCGGCCACATCTATGCTGGCAATGTCATCGGCGGTATCCTGCTGCTGGTATTCGGCTGGACGCTGGTGGGCATCGGCTACGTTGTCCTCAGCATCCTCAGCCTGGGCTTCGGCTTCATCATCCTGCTGCCAGTGCTGCTGGCGGTGCCGATCATCTCTGGCGTGTGGGCCTACAGGATCGCCGCAGCGAACAATCGGCGTGTCACATAAGCGCTTGAAATCCAGCGAGCATGGCTAGTAGCCGTTTCCCAGCATAAGGGCAGGCCACCAGGAGCTTCTCTGGTGGCCTGCCTCGCGTAACCACCCAGTCTCTTTAATTGGCCTGTCCATGGCCACTCAGCAATGTAGGGGCGGCCAGCGCCAGCTTCAGTAAATCCAGGCCGACATAGGCGCGGTGTAGGCAGCGGAGTCGGGCGTAGGCGGGATTGACGGGGTCGCGATCACCAGCGCATCGGCTCAAGCCCGCCCCAAACATCATGTAGCAAACTAGGCACGGCTGGGCGCTGCCGGTCTGGGCAGTCTCCTTGCCATCTATCGGCAGCACGAGGGCATTGGAGAGGCCCAGCTATGTGAGCGGCTGTGGCGCAGCGAAGGTGCACTCGACGACCTGCTCCTCTGTCTCAGGCTGGAGCAGAACGAGGAAGAGGATACGGCATTTAGTCGCTACGTGCGGCCGGTGGCTGCCATGGCGGGGGTTCCCGCCCACCTGCTCGGCGCGGTGCAGCGTGAGGCGCTA
>QHBQ01000375.1 GCA_003243865.1 Candidatus Chloroheliales bacterium
CGCTCAATCAGCGGGGTTGCCACTCCACCCATCGTCTCGATCGCCAGCGTCAGCGGGGTAACATCGAGCAGCAGCACGTCCTTAACCTCGCCGCCCAGCACACCGGCCTGGATCGCCGCGCCGAGGGCAACCACTTCGTCAGGGTTGATGCTGCGGTTGGGGTCCTTGCCGAAGAACTTCTTGACCGTGTCCTGCACCGCAGGCATACGGGTCTGGCCGCCGACGAGCAGCACTTCGTCAATCTTGTTGGTGGTGGCGTCAGCGTCGCTCAGGGCGCTCTTCATCGGTGGGATGGTGCGCTCAACCAGGTCGCCGACAAGCTGCTCCAGCTTCGAGCGGCTCAGGGTGTAGTTGAGGTGCTTGGGGCCTTCAGCGGTCGCAGTGATAAACGGCAGGTTGATTTCGGTCTGCTGGGTGGTAGAGAGTTCGATCTTCGCCTTCTCCGCCGCTTCCTTCAACCGCTGCAAAGCCATCTTGTCATTGCGCAGGTCAATGCCCTCATCGCGCTTGTACTGATCGGCCAACCAGTCAATGATGCGCTGATCGAAGTCGTCGCCGCCCAGGTGGGTGTCGCCATTGGTCGCCTTGACCTCGAACACGCCCTCGCCAAGGCTAAGGACGCTGATGTCATAGGTGCCGCCACCGAGGTCGTAGACGGCGATCTCCTCATCCTTGCCCGCCTTGTCTAGCCCGTAGGCCAGCGCCGAAGCGGTCGGCTCGTTGATGATGCGCAGCACTTCGAGACCAGCGATGCGGCCCGCGTCCTTGGTCGCCTGGCGCTGGCTGTCGTTGAAGTAGGCAGGAACGGTAATCACCGCCTGGGTCACAGGTGCGCCCAGATATGCCTCGGCATCAGTCTTCAGCTTCTGCAAGATCATCGCCGAGATTTCAGGCGGCGAATAGGTGCGTCCGCCCATCGTTACTTGCAGGTCGCCGTTGGTCGCCGCCGATACCTTGTAAGGCACCAGCTTGATGTCGCGCTGCACGCTGGGGTCATCAAACTTGCGGCCCATGAACCGCTTGATGCTGAAGATGGTATTCTCCGGGTTGGTCACGGCCTGGCGCTTCGCGACCTGGCCGACCAGCCGCTCACCGCTCTTGCTAATCGCCACTACCGATGGGGTAGTGCGCGCCCCTTCGGCGTTGGGGATAACGGTGGCCTCGCCACCCTCGATGACCGCGACCACGCTATTTGTCGTGCCGAGGTCAATACCGATAATCCTGGATTGTGCCATTGTTATGTTCCCTCCCTGTTTCTCAAGTTTTGGATTATTTTGTAGGGGCGTGATTTATCACGCCCTCGTGCCTGTTGTCAGCATTGATGCGCTTCGAGATTCTTCCCTCACCAAACCTCTCCCCGCTGAGGCGAGGCTTTTAGGGTATCATCCCTTCTTCACTTTCACTACGCTGTGGCGTAGCACCTTGTCACCATAGGTATAGCCGGGGCGGTACTCCTCGCTGACGGTATCCGGCTCGCCTTCGCCCTCTTCGTCGTAGGCAATCGCTTCGTGGCGCTGGGGGTCGAACGGCTGGCCCTTCGCCTCGATGCGGCTGACCCCTTCCTTCTCCAGAATCGCACGCAGCTTGCGCTCGATGCCGAGTACACCATTCAGCCAGCGTCGTTCGCGCTCGCCGAACTGCTCCAGGTCGGGCGCGTTCTTCAGCGCCAGCTCCAAATCGTCCAACACCACCAATATCTTCATGATCACGTCGGCCTTGCCCAGCTTGATCAGGTCGTTGCGCTCCGCCTCGACCCGCCGCTTATAGTTGATAAAGGCGGCACGTTCACGCTGCAAGGCGTCAAGGTAATCGGCAGCCAATTCGGCCTGCTTGCCGTTTGCCGCAGGAATGCTGTTCAAAGCCTCTTCGAGGGTCATACCCTCCTCTTGTTGCCCATCGCTGTTCTCATTATTCACATTTGCGGTCTGCTCATCGGTCATCGGTCTTGCTTTCTCCTTTGGTATTCTCTTGCCCATCTTATGCGCGGTCCCTCTCCCCGCCTCCCCCAAAGGGGGAGGGGTTTTGCTCCCCTCCCACCGGGAGGGGCTGGGGGAGGGTGGGTGCGGCGCGACTCACTCCCCTACCCAGCCTTCCCCAAAGGGGAGGGGTCCGGACCCGGCTCCCTTTTGGGTCGCGGTCTGGCGGTTATTGCAACGGGCCATAGACATCGGCCATCATCTCAGATAGCAGGCGAGCGACATAGCGCACGCCGCCGATGCTGCGGCCATACTCCATTCGCGTCGGCCCAATGATGCCTAGCACGCCTGCCTTCTCGCCGACACCATAGCGGGCGAGGATGACGCTGCACTGGCGCAGGTCGTTGAGGCGGTTCTCGTCGCCAATAATCACCTGCACCCCCTCCTGGGTGAGTACATCGGTAAGCAGGGTGAGCAGCGAACCGCCGCCCTCGATGATCTCCAGCACCTGCTTGACCCGCTCGGTGGCCTTGAACTCTGGCTGACTGAGCATATTGACGAGACCGTCGTAGATGATGTCGCGGTTGGTGAGGTCTTCGATACTGTGCAGCATTGCCACCACGTGGGTCTCGATCTCGCGCTCGACCTCGCTGCGCCCTGGCTCGGCGGCGGGCAGGTTGGTGAGGCCGCGCCCGACCAGCCGCTCGTTCAGCTTGTTGCTGATCGTCGTAAGCTCGTCCTGCTCCTTCGCTTCGGGCAGGGCGATGACCTGCTGGCGCACGGTGCCATCCTGCGTGACCAGCACGAGCAGGGCAGTGCGCTCCTTAATCGAAAGCAACTGGCATTGCTTGACTGTGGCGCTGACGCTGCGCGGCTCGGTCACCAGCGCGGTGTTCTGCGCGGTGCGGGCCAGCACGGCGGCGGAGAGGCGCATCCACTCCTCGACATCGTTCTGTACCTGGTGGAATTGGTGCTGGATGGTGCGCTGCTCGTCGTTGGGCAAGCTCAAGTTAGGGCTGAAGCCGAGCATATGCTGTACGAAGTAGCGATAGCCCTTGTCCGCCGGGATGCGCCCTGCGCTGGTGTGGGTGTGGGTGATGTAGCCACCCGCCTCAAGCTCGGCCATCTCGTTGCGCACCGTGGCCGGTTTGACCCCTAGCTCGTGCTTCGCGGCAATGTTCTCGCTGGCAACCGGGCGCACCGTGTTGATGTACTCCTCGATGATGATGCGCAGGATCTGCTTTTGTCGTTCGCTCAGTTCGTCCATTTACCTCACCGTTGCGGAAAGTTGATAATACCGCACTCAACTTGTCATCCTGATTAGCACTCGAACCCCAGAGTGCTACTGAGCAAAGAATACCATGTTTAGTACGTTACTGTCAAGGTTTGAACACGCGGCAGGCGGTGGTCTAACGCAAGTCTAACTGTAACGGAGAGGGATGAGCTATGTGGATAATTTGCTAGCCCGTGTTATAATGGTAGCATGGATGCTAATCCCCACAACCAGCCTACCTACGCAGATCCACCGCACCAGGGTGTGATCATCGAGGATTATCGTGGGCCGCTTCTGCAGCAGTCGGCAGCGAATGGCTCTACGGTTTACCCTGCTCCACGCCGCCCCGCCTTTGATGTGGTTAATGATGAAGTGAACATCTGGGCATGGTGGGGCATTGCTTGCCCTATAATTGCTATTCCACTGCTACTTGTATCCACCGCGCTTGCTATCTCCTTGTTCCCTTCTACTGTGCCTCTAGCCTTTCTTCTCGCCTTGCTTATGCCTGGCGCAGCGGCTCTCGTTGTGGGTCTGATAAACAGCCTCAGATCTTTGCTGTCACTTCGCCGCTCCCCTCAGCCTGTATCCACAGCAGTTCGGAGCATTGTTGGACTAATGATAAGCGGATTGGTTATCCTCTATTTTGTGTTGGGTATTACCAATGTCCTCGAATAGTTCGTTGGCTGTTCCGCTGTGCCTTGCCCGCCTATGATATAATGGTAGCATGGATGCCAATCCCCACAACCAGCCTATCTACTCTGATCCTCCGTATCAAGGTGTGGTCATCGAGGATTATCGCGGGCCGCTGCTATCACAGCCCGTGAGCAAGGAGGCCAGCTATAGCAGAACCTGGTCAAGCAGTCCACAGCAGCGTATCTATGCTTCTATGCCTCGCCGTTATATTAGAAACGAGGTGGAAGTGTGGGCAGCGTGGAGCATAATCTGCTTTATCCTTGCTTTGACAATTTTGATATTGGAAAATGTAATTACAAGCCATCTGGGCATATATGATCCAGAACTGCAATGGTGGCTTATGTTGATGTTTCTACCGGCTGCTATTATATCTGTCGGATTCTTTGATGGTATTCGTAGTATGGTTCGATTCCGCCACGCCTGGCGCCCAACTTGGACGCTATGTGTAGGAATTCTCGGTGCGTTGCTTAACGGTCTTTCTCTCTTGTATCTTGCAGTAACGCCTTTTCTTCTATTCGACTAATTTGCCGTTGAACAGTCCGTTGGCTGCTCCGCTATGCCTTGCCAGCCCGTGCTATAATGCCCGCATGGATGCCAATCCCCACAACCAGCCTGCCCCTACCGCTGACCTTCCGTATCAGGGCGTGGTCATTGAGCAGTATCGCGGGCCGCTGCTGTCACAGCCACAGACACGAAGTGGGATCAGCGTCAGTCATACCCCCGATTATTCTGCCCCGCTGTTTGCTTTCGATGTGCCGCCTCCAGAGTGGTTGGCTGAACAACCGCAGCCACGCCGACCAACACGCTTGCGCCGCTGGCTAACCAGAATGTTCCGCAGCGATGATGAGGTGCTGAACTCGGCTAAGCGCGGGTGGGGCTGGATGCTGATAGTGCTGGCTTGTTATCTTATGATCGCTATTACTTCGCGCTTCCCTGGCAACGAATCGGGATTCATTTACCTTGTGTACGCTGTGGCAGTAACTGCCTCATGTCTCAGCCCGCTGCCTATTTTGGTGCTGCTGCCACTTGCGCTGAAGGATTCGGTAATTAGCTTGCGTAATTATCGCCACTCACAGTACCCGCGGCTTGCCCTCCGCTTCAGCTTTGTCACCTTCGTCGTCAGTACAATCTTGCTGGTAATCACCCTCTGGTCTGTAGTGCAGATAGGCATTGTTATGAGCGACCTAGGTAAGTATTGATTCGGTTACGAGGAGGCGCTTTGCTTTTCACTCATGCCTCATGCCTCATGCCTCATGCCTCATGCCTCACGCCTCGCGCCTCGCTCCAAACTTGCCCCTTGCAATCGGATATGGTATACTTCCAGACGTGCCATCCACAATCTGCGGGTGGCGCAAATTAGCACGCCCTCTGACTGTCCAGGCGGTGGGCCAGCGGCGCTGGCTTCCCTGGCAGGGTGAGGAGCGGCGGAAGAATATCAAACCATCCGGGGCTGTTCGTAGGGGCGAACCGTTGTTCGCCCAGGCGAGGCAGTCCCTAAGTCAAAAGGAGACACAGTGACCAGTAACATCATGCAGCAAGCCGGTTATGCCCCCAGCACTACCCCACTTCAGAATAACAACGTTTCGATGAAGTCTTTGCTCGAAGCTGGCGTCCACTTTGGCCACCAGACCAAGCGCTGGAACCCCAAGATGCGCCCCTATATCTTCACCGAGCGCAACGGCATCCACATCCTCGACCTTCAGCAGACGGTCAAGGGCTTGCAGGACGCCTACCGCTTCGTGGTAGACCTGACCGCGAATGGCGGCAAGCTCATCTTCGTCGGCACCAAGAAGCAGGCGCAGGATGCGGTGCGCGAGGAGGCCGAGCGAGCCGGGCAGTTCTACGTCAACAAGCGCTGGCTGGGCGGGATGCTTACCAACTTCGGCACCATCCGCAACCGCCTCAAGCATCTGGCCGACCTGGAAGCCCGCCGCGACCGCGGCGAGTTCGAGCGGCTGACCAAGTTGGAGGCCAGCAAGCTGGAGGAGGAGATCGCCCGCCTCAACGGAGTGCTGGGTGGCATCAAGAATATGCGCGAAATTCCCAACGCCCTGTTCGTGATTGACACACACAAGGAGCGCATCGTAATGGCCGAGGCGCTGAAGCTGGAGATTCCAGTCGTCGCCATTGCCGACACCAACTCCGACCCCGACGAGATCGCCTACCCCATCCCCGGCAACGATGATGCTATCCGCGCAGTACGCATCATCACCGCCAAGATTGCCGACGCCTGCCTAGAAGGTCAGGCCCGCGCCGAGAGTATGCGCGCCGACCGCGCCGCCGACAACGAGCGCAGCGCAATGGAGCAAGAGAGCGACGAAGCCTACGCCGCCAACCTGGCTTAACCTCTGGGGCGTGATAAATCACGCCCCTACACACGCAATTTTGTAAGGGCGTGATTTATCACGCCCTTACCGTGAAATTAGCCAACACCAGAACCACGAAGGAGACAATCAAGTTGGAGATTACCGCACAGATGGTCAAGGAGTTGCGCGAGAAGACTGGCGCGGGGCCGAAGCAGTGCAAGGATGCCCTGGTCGAAGCCAATGGCGACATGAAGCGAGCCGAGGCCATCCTTGAGGAGAAGAACCAGACAAGAGGTGAGAAGTTGANCGCAAGTGGTCGCGAGACNAAGCAGGGCATCGTCTACGCCTACATCCACACCGGCGGGCGNATCGGCGCNATGGTCGAGCTGAACTGCGAGACCGACTTNGTGGCCCGCACCGATGGCTTCAAGCAGCTTGCCCACAACATCGCCTTGCAGATTGCCTCGATGAACCCGCGCTATGTGGGTCGCGAGGAGGTCATCGGCGAGGAAGGCAGCGCCGAGGAACTCGCCCTGCTGGAGCAACCCTACGTCAAAGACCCGAAGAAGAACGTGCAGCAGCTAATCAAAGAGACCATCGCCAGCACCGGCGAGAACATCACCATCCGCCGCTTTGCTCGTTTCGAGGTGGGCGGCGCGTAAAGTGGTTTTCGTAGGGGCGTGTGGCGCACGCCCTGGTGTAATTCATCGCTAAACGTATTTAGCGTAAGGCGCACCCTTATGGATACTAGCAGCAAAGCAGTGCCAATTGAACGCCTGCTCAGTGTCGTGCGCGACGACAATGAAGCCTTCACCATCGCCGACCCCAGCATTGAGACGGTCAACCTGGATGTGGATGCGGAAGGCGGCCCGGTTAGCCTTCACCCCGGCGTGCGCTATCCCCGCGTGTTGCTCAAGTTGAGCGGCGAGGCGCTGATGGGCGACGGCAAGGCCAGCATTGACCCCGCCATCGTGCAGAGCATCGCCCACCAGGTCAAGCGGCTACGTGAGCTAGGGGTGCAGGTTGCCATCGTGGTCGGCGGTGGCAACATCTGGCGCGGCCTGGCCGCCGCCTCAGCAGGGATGGACCGCTCGACCGCCGA
>QHBQ01000124.1 GCA_003243865.1 Candidatus Chloroheliales bacterium
GACCCTGCGCAAATCAAGGCGGCGATGCGCAATGTGCAGATGGACAGCCCGATTGGCCCGATTGCCTTCGACCAGTATGGCGACCTCACCGACCAGGCCGCCCACCTGCATCTGTTTGAGGTGCAGAACGGCGACTTCGTCGAGGTCAGCCCCAAATGAAGAGCCGCGAACCGTTGATCGTGGCGGTGGTGGCGGCGTTGCTGTTTGCCAGCGCGGCGCTGATTGTCTACTTCATTGTGCGTCCAGCGCATCAGGCGACCGTGACCATCTCTGGTCTCGAACTCAGCCCCACGCCCACCAACCCACCGCCAACGATTACGCCCACGCCGGTTACGCGCGATGCCGCCAGCTTCCCCATTACCATCACCGACGGGGTAGGGCGCAGGGTAGCGATTAACGCGCTGCCGCAGCGCATCGTCTCAGTGGGGCCAGGGCTGACCGAATGGGTATTCGACCTGGGCGTGGGCCAGCAGGTGGTTGGCAACGGCGCGAGCGATGTCTACCCTGACGCGGCGCAGAACGTACCGCAAGTTGGCGACGAGCGCAACCCCGATGCCGATAAGATTGCCGCGCTCAAGCCAGACCTGGTGATACTCAGCGATAACGCAACGGCACGCGATGCTATGACCGCGCTGGCGGGCAAGGGCATCGCCACGCTGCTGTTCGCGCCAGCCGACATCACGGGGGTAATCGCTGAGGGGCAAGCGCTGGGCCAGGCGTTGGGAGTGAGCGCGACCGCGAACGCACTGGGCAGGGCGATGCAGAACAGGGTAGATGCGGTGCGGGCTAAGGTGGGTGGGCAGAGCAAGCGCCCACTAGTCTTCTACGAGGTGGACGCCAGCAACCTCGACGCGCCGCTGACGGTTGCGCCCAACTCGTTCGTGGCAAGTATGATTCTGGCGGCGGGCGGCAGCAACTACGTAAACGCAACCGCGCTGGCGCAACCCACGCCCGGCAGCGACAACCTCGACGCCGCATTGGCCCCAACCCAGGTTATCAGTGGCAGCCTTGTCGCAGTCAGCCTGAGCGACTTGCAGCAGCGCCCACCCGACATCATCATCCTCGGCGATGCCAGCGTGGGGATTACAGCCGATGAGGTAAAGTCGAGGCCGGGGGCGTGGCAGAATCTTGCCGCCGTCAAGAATGGCAAGGTCTACCCGATAGATGACGCGCTGCTCCACCCCGGCCCGCGCAGTCTGGATGGGCTGGAGCAGCTAAACCGAATGATAAATGGTGAATGATAAATGTTAAATGGTGTACCCGGGTTGAGCTTGCTACTCCCTAATTCACCATTTACCATTCAACATTCATCATTGTTTTTCCAGGTCGTCAGTTAGCAAGTAGGCGTCAATGATCTCCTTCGCCACCTCGCGCATGGACTTGCGCGAGTCCATGCTGCGCTTCTGCACAAGGCGGAAGGCTTCCTGTTCGCTGATGCCCTTGCGCTGCATCAGCAGCCCCTTCGCCCGCTCGATCATCTTGCGGGCTTCGAGCTGCTCGCGCAGGCTGCCGAGTTCGTTCTGAGTGGCGTCAAGTTGGCCCTGCAGGGTGTCAACCTGTTGGTCGAGTTGCTGCATACTGTCCCAGGTCGTTAGCGTCACCTCGATGGCGGGGGCCAGACTCTCCTCGCGAAACGGCTTGACCAGATAGTTCATCACTCCTGCGCCCTTGGCCCGCTCGATCAGTTCACGGTCACTGTAAGCGGTCAGCAGCAGGACGGGGGCGACTTGCTCGCTGGTCAGGATGTGGGCGGCCTCGATACCATCCATCTCCGGCATCTTGATGTCCATAATCACGATATCGGGGCGCAATTCGCGGGCCAGCTTGACCGCCTGGTTGCCGTCGCCCGCCTCGCCCACCACATCGTAGCCGAGGCTGTTGAGGGTCTCGCGCAGGTTCATGCGAATCAGCGGCTCGTCGTCGGCGGCAACGATACGAATGGGGCGCGCCCGGTCGGTGCTATCTTGCATCGCTTTCGGTTCTCCTTCTTGGGGCGAGCGCCACCCGCCCCTACATTTTGATTGTAGATTTAAGATTGTAGATTGCAGATTGTGAACAGCGCTGTAGCCTAACCTGCAATCCCCCTGGGCGAGTGCAACCCGCCCCTACACACAATTGGTCTGGGGCGAGCGCCACCCGCCCCTACACAGTCGGTTTCAATAATTACTCCAATGAGCGAACAAATTATGAGGGATTATAAGGCAGCGTCGCCGCGCTTGTCAAGCGGAAACAGAATAAATACACCGCAGGGCGTGATAAATCACGCCCCTACATGGTTGGGCGTAGGAGCGCGATTCATTGCCCCCATTCTGCTCGTGCTGCTGTTGGCAGGCTGTGGTGAGCAGGTGACGCCGACGATTACGCCGGAGGCGGCCACGCTCAATTTTTTCTTCTTCCTGCGCGAAGGGGCGGTGGACAACGCCCAGGCATACTGGTTGCCCCGCCAGATCACGACGGCGGATAAGGCCAACATTGCGGCGGCGGCCAACACGCTGCACGGTTATCAGGTGCGCAACCCAAAGGCAACAGTTACGCCGCTGCCAGCCACACCCGCCCCGAACACCGATCAGGGCGCGACGGTAAGCGTGACGGTGACGGCGGAGCTACGCAGCGGCGCGGGCGACTGGCAATCCGCCCCGCCCGTGCTGCGCGCCGCGATGGTCAGCACCAGCATCGGTTGGCGGGTGCGCGATTTTACCCTGCTCGATGCGGTAACTAAGAAAGGGGATAAGTAGGTAATGGACATCTTTACTATCAAGCAACTGGCGGAGCAGCAGCGCGGTTCTGACCGTATGTATCTGGAGTTCCTGCGTGTGCCATCGCTCAGTGTCGGCCTCTACGTGCTGCCAGCTGGCGGCAGCGACCCACAGCAGCCCCACAGCGAGGATGAAGTCTACTACGTGGTCAGCGGCAGCGGGCAGATTCGGGTCGGCGCAGAGGAAAGCGCAGTGGTGGCGGGTTCAGTCGTGTTCGTCGCCGCCGGAGTGGAGCATCGCTTCCACAGCATCAGCGAGGAGTTGCGGGTGCTGGTCTTCTTCGCTCCGGCGGAGTATTCGCTGCGCAAAGGATGAGCATGAGTAGGGGCGGGCGGTGGCCCGCCCTGCTTTGACAGCCACTGCGATACGATGTACAATGAAAACACCGACAGGATAGCGGACAAAGAGAGGCGAACAGGATGATCGAGATCGAGGTTCCCAACTGGAAGAAGCTAAAACTAGAGCATCTGGCGCTGGACATTAACGGCACGCTGACACTGGATGGTGAGCTGATTCAGGGGGTGGACGAGCGCATCTGGAAGTTGGCCGAGCAGTTGCACATCGTGCTGCTTAGTGCCGACACGCTAGGCAAGGCCAACGTTGCCGCCGAGCGGCTGAGGGTCGAGCTGCACCTGCTCGACAAGCAACAGTCTGGGGCGGAGCAGAAGGCCATCTACGTGAGCAACCTGGGGGCGCACAACGTAGTGGCCATTGGCAATGGCGCGAACGACGGCGCGATGCTGTTCATGGCCGGGTTGGGCATCGCCGTGCTGGGGCCGGAGGGCCTGGCGAACGAGGCAATGGAGAACGCCGATGTCGTTGCCCGCGATATCACCACCGCGCTCGACCTGCTGCTGCACCCCAACCGCCTGATCGCCTCGTTGCGGGGATGAAAGCTGTGCCGAGGTTTGAGTACTGAGTTGGAAACGTGTAATCCACACTCAACGAAAAGCAGGAAAATTGGCCCGCCAAAGAATGGTGGGCCAATTCCGTTTGTAGGAGCGATACTGGAAAGGCTATGGCGCGTCGGCGGA
>QHBQ01000092.1 GCA_003243865.1 Candidatus Chloroheliales bacterium
CCCCCGCGCAGTGCTGACCCCGCGCTTCTTCTGGCAACTGCTCCGCCCATAATTGCTGGCGCAGCAACTTGCGGAAAGCCCCCCTATACGGTATTATTCAGGCGTGATAATAAGCATTGTGGAGAACGAACGTTGATCACCCGTCGTTCCACTTTCGTGTTGGTTTGCCTTATGCTGATAAGCCTGATGGTTGTCGCCTGCGATAATGGCGGCTCCCCTACCCCTACCAACAAGCCTGCCACCCCTACCTTGGGGGTGCAGGCCGACGATAGCGCCAACCCTGCCGCTACGCTGAGACCACCGCTACCCAGCGCTACGCCACAACCTTCGCCGACCACCACGCCGCAACCTTTGCCGATCAGTACCAGCACACCCCCGCCTGGCACGCCGCTGCCTTCACCAACCGCGATGCAGGCAGTGAATGACCTCGCCCACCTGGTGCTGCAATCCTATGAAGTTCCTGCTGGCCTGACCTTCGATGCCACCCGCAGCGGCGAACAGAGCAATGAAACGGTGGCCAACGGTGACGCCAGCCGCTTGCAGCAACTGAAGACCTGGGGGCGGCAGAGCGGCTACCTCGCGGTTTATCGCACCGCCAATCCGCCGCTCACTGGCACGGTATCGCTGCTGTCGAGTTCGGCGGCCAGCTTTGCCAGCGCCGATGGGGCGACCAGCGCCTGGGGCAATGCGGTCAAGCGGTTGGAGAGTTCCAGCCTGCCACTCACCGCACTCCCCGATCCGCCCTCTTATACCGAACACACGGCCACCCTCTTCTACGCCGACCCCAAGACGAACATCGCCACTGCGGTGTTGCTGGTTGCGCACGGTCATCTGGTTGAGGAGATTACGATTGTCGGCGAGAAGATTGGTGTTAACGAGCTCTATCCACTGGCCCAGCCCGTCGTCGCCCGGCTGCTGGCTGCGCCATAGATGTTACCCCTCCCCCGATGGGGAGGCTGGGAGAGGGTCCGTGAAACCATCAAGTATTGGCAACCGAGGTGAAATATGACCCAACGCTCGAAGTTCAAGTACATCTACCTGCCCGCCGCCGCCGAGATGCTGGGGGTGCAACGCAGCGTGCTTATTGAACTGGTCAAGCAAGGCCGGCTCAAGGTAATCAGCAACGAGGGCCAGACCTCAGTGTTCCGCACCGCCGATGTGGAGAAGCTGGCCGAGGAGCTTGGCCTGGCGAACCCCGCCACCGCGCCCGAAGTCCTGTCCGCCAACCCCGAAGCGGGCGAAACGCCGAGGCGGACGCGCCGCCCCCGCGACGCGGTGCAGAAGGTCAGCCTGCGGGTTGCCAGCCTGAAGAAGTGGCTCGATGTCAGCGACGAGGAGGCCCGCGAGTGGGCGCTGGCTCAAGAGCCGATTGCCCACCCCGCCATCCGCCGCCAACTAGGCGCGGTGATTGACAAGCTCACCAACTTGCAGCAGCTGCTCAAAGGAGAGTGAAGGTAATGCTGAGGGGAATCCTGCTGTACCTAGCGCGCAACAAGACGATGTACAAGATGGTGATGAGCGTGGCGCTCTTTCGTCGCATGGCCCTACGCTTCGTCGCTGGTGAGCGGCTGGAGGAGGCAGTCGCGGTGGTGCAGGCGCTGAACGCGCAGGGTATCGCCGCCAGCCTCGACCACCTGGGCGAGAACGTCCACGACGCGGCGGCCACCGAGAAGGCGACTACCGACTATATCGCCGCGCTCGATGCCATCGCCGCTAATAAGCTGCACTCTGGCATATCGGTCAAGCTGACCCAGCTTGGCCTCGATATTAGCGAGGAACTAACCTTGCAGAACATTCGCAAGGTGCTGGACCGCGCCCGCGAGTTGGGCAACATCTACGTGCGCATAGATATGGAAGGCTCCGACTATACTGAACGCACCATCAAGATGGTACTGTGCCTGCGCGAACAGTACGGTTATGAGAACGTCGGCACCGTGATTCAGTCGTACCTCTATCGCAGCGAGGCGGACGTCGAGGCGCTCAACGCCAAGCGCATCCATGTGCGGCTGTGCAAGGGTGCGTACAAGGAAGGGCCGCGCGTTGCTTTTCCAGTCAAAGCCGAGTCCGATGCCAACTACGTCCACCTCAGCCATATGCTCCTCAGCAACGGTGAATACCCCTCGATTGCCACTCACGACCCCAAGATGATCAGCGCGGCGCTGGATTACATCGGTGAGAATAAGATTGACCGCTCCTGCTTCGAGTTCCAGATGCTCTACGGCATCCGCCGCGACGAGCAGGAGCGGCTCTCCCGCGACGGCTATAATATGCGCGTCTACGTTCCCTACGGGGTGGACTGGTATCCCTACTTCATGCGCCGTCTCGCCGAGCGCCCCGCCAACGTGCTGTTCTTCATCACCGGGCTGGTAAAGGGCTAGTGCAGGCATGAGACATGAGGCAAGAATTAGGTGTGATATTATAGCGCAAGATTGTAGGCGGCTAGCGACGGTTCCGGGGGCTGGGGGCGCAGCGCAGCGCTGAGGCGCATCTATGCTGCTTGCAACCTAGCCGCCCCAGTAAATGATTTACGTGTAAGCGTTCGCAAATCGGTTATAATAAAGACAGCAAATAACGGTAAGGGGCATCTCTCAAATCTCGGTTGAGGTTTTTTGCCAGG
>QHBQ01000164.1 GCA_003243865.1 Candidatus Chloroheliales bacterium
GCTACTACTGGGATTGGACTAAGGCGAAGAAGTTCATGGATAAGTGGGAGACGCCCAGCACCCCGCCGATCAGCGTGCTGTACGGGTTGCAAGCGGCGCTGGCGATGATGATGGCTGAGGGGGTCGCCAACGTGTTCGCCCGCCATGCCCGCCTCGCCACTATGTGCCGTGATGGTGTGACCGCGCTGGGTGTAACCGCCTTCTGCAAAGATCCTGCCCGCTACAGCAACACTGTCTCCAGCTTCGACTGCCCCGCCGGGTTGACCAGCAGCCAGATCTCCAAGTGGCTGAAGCAGAACTACAAGATTGTTATCGCGGGCGGCCAGGGCCACCTGAAGGAGAGCATCTTCCGCATCGGTCACATGGGCTACGTGCGCGAGGAGGACATCCGCTACGTCCTCACCGCTATGGAAGATTGCATGAAGACGCTGCGGCCAGGGACGTAAAACCAGCCATTACCCCGTCTACCTACTCCCCTCCCGCCGGGAGGGGCTAGGGGCGGGTGAGCGCCGCGCTCAAAACTTTGTTTATCAGGCACTAGCCAAATCCGATGTATACTTTCCTCCCCCTAAATGGGGGAGGTTTTTGCAGGACTTGAATGTTGAAGCAAAAGCTGTTATACTCATTACTACAACGACAAGGTGGCGCCTTACGCAGGTGTACAAGGCAATCGAGAGGAGAAACAGTTGGACAAGGACAAGGATAAGGAAGCTGGCGACTACATCAGTATTACCCAGGCTGGCACCGAGTTCGGGCTGAACAATTCCATAATTCGTGCAGCGATTAGGCGCGGCACGGTGCGCAGTATGCCCCATCCCTGGGGGGTACGGGTACTACGTAGCGATGTGGCCAAGCTGAAGGCGGAGCAGGCGCGGATCGAACACGAGCGAACCGGTCTCTAGGCTGGCCTGGAGCTTGTGTACATTTTGCCAGCCAATGTGGGCATCGGTTGCTGCTGATCACTAGCGCGGCAAGCCCCATAGTCTGATGGTGCCGTCGGCCGATGCGCTTGCCAGTGTGCTGCCATCGGGCGACCAGGATACCGTCCAGGCTTCGGTAACGTGTCCCTTCAGCGCTATCAGTTGCGTGCCTTTGCTGACATCCCAGATGCGTACTGTAGCATCTTCGCCCGAGGAGGCGAGCAGGCGGCCATCGGGTGACCAGGCGACGCTACGCGCTCCAGCCTCATGCTTGCTTAGTTCCCTGATGCGTTTGCCGCTATTCGCGTCCCACAGCAGCACCCGCCCATCCTGGTGCGCGGTGGCGACCACGTCTGCATTTGGTGCCCAAGCGACCCCGTTTATCTCATCTTTACCGTTACCGAGCGGCCTGTAGCCCGCGAGAATGTCTTGCGCCTGCCACAACTGCTTGCCGCTGGCGATATCCCACATCCTAACTGTGCTGTCCTGCCCACCGGAGCCGGAAACCAACCGCTTACCATCTGGCGACCAAGCAACCCCCTCCACGTCGCCAGTATGCCCTTGCAGGTTAGCGATCTGCTGCCCACTATCGGCATTCCAGACCAGCAGTTCATCGGCGTAATCGCCGGATGCGATGCGGCTGCCGTCGCGTGACCAATCAACCCCAAGCCCCCACATCGTCTGACCCAGCAATGCGCGCACTTGCTTCGCCTGATGCACATCCCATATGCGCACCACGTGATCACGCGCGGTGGATGCCAGCTCGCTGCTGTCCGGCGCCCAGGCTAGACCCCACACATCGGCAGAGTGTCCGATGAGCGTGGCAACCAGCTTGTCGCTCCTGGCGTCCCACAATTGCACCTTGCCATTACTCTCGCCACTTGCCAACCACTTCCCGTCAGGCGACCACGCGACCGCGAAGAAGCTATTCACCCCATCGGCTTTGAGTTGAGCTGTCTCCGTCACCTGCGTGGCGTTATCCAGGTTGATGACGTGCGCCTGTGGCGTGGCGGTTGCCACCGGCGCAACTGTTGCCGTCACTGATGCGGGCGCGGGCGGCAGGGTTGGCGACACTGTGCTACTTGCCTGATCGCATCCAACTAGAAGCAACAGAACGATCACGGTCGAAGTCGTGGTCAGAATTTCCCCATAGCGCAGCATAACCCTCCTTAGCACTGCCTCAATTCTCTACCTTATACAGCTTTGACCATACCCAGGTTCAGATACTATACCAAAGGTACAGATCTCAACTGGCATGAGAAAACGACAAAGGGCGCACCGATGTGCGCCCCTACGTCTTTAATCTATGGGCTTTAATCTTTAGGCTTACTTCGCCGGTTCGCCGTTGACGCAGAGTACCAGCCTGCCATTCATGTCGGTGTGGTACTCGTAGTCGGCGTCGTTGGCGGTCAGCACGATGAGATAGCCGGGGGTGATGACTTGCAGGTACATCCCCTTACCGCAGCCCAGCCCGCTGTCGCGCCACTGCTGCTCTGCGACCGACTTGACGCTGATGCTAGCCTCGTCGGCACCGAGCCGCGCGGCCAGGTCTTTCTTGGCTGCTTCAGTTAGCTGATCCTGGGTCATATTGCCTCCCGCGCCTGCATTGCTGGAGCCAGCCGCGCTACCCGCGCTGCCAGCGCTCGGCCCGGCACCTGCACCCGCGCCCGCACCGCTACCAGTGCTGCCTGAGCCACTGGTGCAGGCCCGCACGATGCTGCCGTCCTGGTTGGTATGGTACTCGTAGGTCGCTTTCTTTACCTGCAGCATGAT
>QHBQ01000138.1 GCA_003243865.1 Candidatus Chloroheliales bacterium
CGCCTCAGCGACCTGTTGAGCCGCGTCACCCCTATTGACGCGACTGCCACCCGCGTCAGCAGCAACGGCAGCAGCAATGCCGCTAGCGCCAACGCTGCCACTGCCAACCCCAGCAGCGATGGCCACCTCGCCGCCCCGCCCATCACCGCCAACGCTAATACCCCCGCTGCGCCGTCTACCCCGTCGAACCCGCCTGCTGACAACAAGTAGCTACGAGCAGCGAGTGCAAAAAGCCTCTCCCCCGCGGGGGAGAGGCTTGGTGAGGGGAGTTAGCCAAATGCACATCCGCCGCGATTCCCGTTTCTATGTGGTCATCGTCGAAGCCGCCTTCGCCCTCATCGGGTTGCCCGGCATAGGCTGGTTGCTGGCGGACCGTTGGCAGCTTGGCCTGGCGCTGATGCTTGGCTACATCATTCTGATCGGTTGGCTGTTCGACCTGTTCTTCCCCAACGCCCCGCTAATCGGCTTCCCGCTTACCCGCAACATTCTCGCCGCGTTCATCTCCGCCACTGTGCTGTATCTGTATCTGCAACGGCGGTATTACGGATAGCAGCATTGCAGCAAGGGCGCCCCTACGAATGTTTGTTATACAGTACAGGCGCACTGATACCCGGGTCGTTTATCCTGCTGTCATAGGTACATTCAACACTACAGCAGCGTAGCGCAGGCCATCAGCAACCTCCCTCGCCTCGGCCTGCTCAATCATCCGCTTCACGGTTGCCAGTAGCTTGTCAATGTCGAATGGCTTGACGATTAGCTCCACATTCACCGGCTTTAGCTGCTCTCTCAGCACCTCCGCAGCGTGACTTAGCCCGGTGCAGATGATGACGGGAACACCGCTCAGGTCAACACTCTCCCTCAGTTGGGCAAGGATGTCTTCGCTGCCGTCTATACCTTTGTGCAAATGGTCGAGGATGATCAGATTAGGATTGGCGAGGTGAACTGTGTCCAGTTCGTGGAGAGCTTCCGACCGGGTGATGATGAAGTAGCCCTCTTCGGTGAGAAGCTCACGAAGCAATTCCAGTATCTCCGGGCTGTCGTCTACTACCAGGATTCGCTTGGGCATGGTGAGGCTCCTACTCATTCTGGCTGCTGGGCAGCATCTGCAATACGAGGTTCTTAGCTTGGGGTTACGAGGAAAGAGCTTGTTTGAAGTGTATCCATTATAACACAATTATACTGTGTTGCATAGCGCTGACGAAAGAGCGCCATGGCGAGTTCGGGCGGAAGATGAGAGCCCCCATGAGATGAGTGGGATGGCCGCGGCTGTCGGCGAAGGTAAGCCTGCACAACTTCTGCATCTGGCTGAACCGCTAGCTAGGGCGGGCAGATCTGGCCTTTGCCGACTTGGTGGCTTGGTAGCAGCCGAGCGCTGGAGCAACAAGTTGGGCGGCAGTATCTAGTTGTTAAAGTTGCGCTGAGTTGGGCTTGGATAACTCACACCAAGCGTTTTAATCTTTAATCTCAAGGAAGCACCTGGACATTGAGTTGGAGCATCCCCTTCGACAGCGGGGCGAACTTGGCGAACACCTGGCTGCTGAGGTCAACCACAATGCCCTTGGCCCGTACGCTGGGGATATCGCGGTAGGCGATCACATCAATCAGTTGCGCGTCCACACTCTTGTCCCCATAGGTGATGCGCACCTTATGACCGTAGAGGTGCCACTGCTCGGTGATGTCTTCGGGGATAGCGGCGTACATCCCTTCGCCCTTGTAGTCCGGCGGCAGGTTGCCCCAACTCTTGTTCAGGCGGATCAGCTCGTTCCAGTCGGTGCTGAAGTAGGTACACCAGCCGTACCAGTGCAGCTTCTCCGCGCCGGGCAGCGCCTGCCACTTGGCGTAGCCGTCGCCGTTCGGCGGGCTGGAAGTGTCGCCGCTCGGTGGGCTGGGATTGTCGCTGCGCGGTGTGCTGGTGGGTACTACCTTCTGCGCTGCGGCGGACTTGGCGGGCGAGGTCTGCGCTGCCGCGCTGGGGTGCTGCTTTAGGTACTCGCGGCCCAGCGGCCCTAGAGTTACCAGGTCGGGGTTGCTGTCGCGCCACTCGAAGCGCGCCCGCTCGAACCACTGGATAGTGCGACCGTCACTGGTATCAGTCGGTTCGCTGATTGGGTAGCCGAACTGGGCCAACCCACCGTTCGCCTTCCAGAAGGCAAGGAAGCGGTTGTTCAGCGAGTGGCCGGTCTGCTTGAAATATACGTGCTTGCTGCTGTTGGAGAAAGAATCAACCTTGGGGAACTTCTGACCCTGGGTTAGCGCGTCACCGAGCAGGCCCATTGTTACACTGCCGTCGGGGGATTGCTCCAGGCGGTTGCGTTCGAAATATTGAATGGTCCTTCCATCGGAGGCTTGAAGCGCGCGGCTGATCGGGTAGCCGATAATCCCAAGCTGACCGTGTGCCTGCCAATAGCTTAGTAGCGGCCCAGCCAGCGTATAGCCAGTTGCCGCGAAGTAGACGCTATCGGGTGAAGCGGCGCTGGGGGTTGCCGGCGTCGTTGTTATCAGCAGCGCCGCGACCAAAGCTGCGGCAACCAGCAGATGGCGACGTGAGCCACCGCGACTAGGGCCTTCTATCACTTAAAGCTTT
>QHBQ01000231.1 GCA_003243865.1 Candidatus Chloroheliales bacterium
GATTACCCAGGGCGCGAATGTGCCAGTCTCAAAGCCGCCATTAACCACCGGGTCAGGGCCGGAGCAGGGGGTGGCGGTCGCAGTCGGCGTGGTAGTCGGAGTGCTGGTGCGGGTGGGTGTATTGGTTGGGGTCAAGGTTGGGCCGCCAGGCGTCACGGTCGGGGTGGGGGTGTTACCGCCGGATGGCACGTTCGGGTCGGTATAGGGGTCGCCACTGGGCTTGATCCGCGAATCCCACCACATACCGAGTTCGAGGTCGTTGTTGGCGGCCAGGCCGTGATAGTCGCCGATGAAGGTCGAGGGCTGGGTTTGCACATCGGCCACCGGGCTTTCGGTCCAGCTTGCACCCTCGTTAGTTGAGTATGCCTGATACCAGCGGCTGAGGAAGTCATTGGCATCTTCGCGGCGGTCGTTCCAGCCAACGTGCAGCGCGCCGTCCGCCGACACGCCCATCCAGGGGAAGTATTGGTCCTTGCCCGTCGCATCGGTGTTGATCTTTGATGCCACCGAGAAGGTAGCTCCCCCATCAGTTGATTTTCTAAACAGAATGTCGCTGTGGAAGCCGGTGCCGCCCCCGCAGGTGTAGGCGGTATCCAGGTCGCCACCAGAGTAGATGACGTAGACCGTCTGCGGGTCGGTCGGCTTGACCCCGACTACGAACTGGCTGCGCGAACGGAAGACGCTGCCGCCACTGTTGATGCAGAAGACGCCGCGCCCGGCCTGGCTGGAAACGCAAGCGCCACCCTGAATGATCGGTACCACCGTGTAGCTGAAGGTGACGCCACCGTCGGTGGACTTGGCGAGCACGTTCTGCACCCCGGCGGAGCAGCCAGTGCTTGAGTTGGTGTATTGCTGATAGCCGACGTAGAGAGTGCCGTCGGAGGCAACCTGCGGCTGGCTGGCCTGCTCGTAGCCCTGCGGCGGGGCAGTGTCGCCAACGAAGAAGGATGCGCTCCAGGTGACGCCACCGTCGGTAGACTTGTAGCCCTTGATGCGGTTGGTGGCAGGCAAGTCGCTGTAAGTGAGATAGACGGTGCCACGGCGGGGGCTGGATGCGCCGTTGTCCACCGTGATATTGGGTCGGTCGGGGGTGCTGACCGAGCTTATCCCGGGCCAGGTCAGGCCATTATCGGTCGAGCTGATGATGTAAGTCACCGCCGGGCTGGTGTCGAGGATGATGGCGTAAGCCTTGCCGTTGTAGGCATAGACCACGCCCGGGTCGCAGCAGGCCGAGGTGCCAATCGGCGCATCCATCGCGGTCCAAGTCTGGCCGAAGTCGCTGGTGCGATAGATGCCAACGCCAGCGGTCAAGCTGTCGTTGGAGGTGCCAATCGCGAAGTGGCTGTCGAGCGGGTTGATCGAGATCTGAAACTCGTTCTGGCCGCTATTGAAGCTAGGGCTGGACATCCGCACATCGGTGCCGAAGGCGGGGCCGGTGGCGCCGCTGCCCGCTGCGCCGAACAAGTTGGGGTGAGCCTGCTGCTGGAGCGCGGTTTCGTAGGCGGCGGTCCAGGTATTGTCGAACTTGCCGTGGTTGGCGGCCAGCCACTCCTTGCTAAAGGGGTTCTGCTGCTGGGCTGGGGGCGCGGCAGCACTGCTGGGGGCGGCCTGGCTCTGGGACATTCCGCCCACCAGCAAGGCTACCAGGGCGAACAGGACCACGAAGGTGTACATCGCTTTACTGCGTATCATTTCTATTACCCTTTCTCTTGAGGTTGATGCCGATACCGAGGAGCCGACGAACCTTGCAGTTCCCTGGGGGTCAACTCCTTTTTCTACGCCTCTCCCCTACCTGTCATCAACCAGCGGCGCTGGCTGGAGCAGTTAGTTGGAGATGTTGCTCGGCGTTAGAGTAGCACACAACCAGTCAATTGTCAACCAGCGCAGCTCACGGTTCAGGGTTGTTGCAAAGTAGGCCAGGGCGCAATGAATTTGCGCCCCTACAAGCACGAAACCACTGTAGGGGTGTGATTTATCACGCCCAGGGTGCCGACTTCGCAACAGCCCTGGCTTACGGTTTTTGATTACTTACCAGGGCGGCGTCATCTGCCCCCGGCCCACAGATTTGTTTGTTCTGCTACTTGACAAAGCGAAGAAGCGCGACTAAAATGGCAGCCAACGTTGCGGATGCAACGGGCCACCCCTGGCTTACCCCACTTGGTAGTAACGACCTACTGCCCTCGGCAACGGCTGGTTGGGCAAGGAGGCTGCTCGGCAGAGCGCGCAGGGGGTGCGCCAACAGCGCTTTAGTATTACAGCATCAGATAGCGCGAACAGGCCGCTATGACGTAGGGGTGAATCGCATACGCCCTGCCGCCTGGCAACCATGTCAATCGTAGCTACGCCTTCTTGCCTCGCAAGTGAGGCTGTAATATTAGAACCATCGTATCAACCACGGTAGGTTATCATACCCAAAGGAGGAGGAACTTCAGTGCGGAAAGTCAAGTTTAACGTAGTAACGTTCGCCACCATGCTACTGCTGTTGCCCATGCTGATCGCAGGCTGCGGCGGCGAGACCCCGACCCCCGGCACGACCACCGGCGGCACCGGCAGCACGGGGGCCACGACCAACACCAATGGCACTGGCAGCGCCACTGGCTCTAATCTTAGCGGCAAGCTCGAAATGTTCTCCTGGTGGACCACTGGCGGCGAGGCAGCCGGTCTCAAGGAACTGTACAAGCTTTACACCCAGCAGAACCCCAATGTCAACATCGTCAACTCGGCG
>QHBQ01000397.1 GCA_003243865.1 Candidatus Chloroheliales bacterium
GCGCCCCCAACCCCCGGAAACCTAGCGACATTCGTGTTTGCGATAAGCAGGGTTGCACGTCACCGAACAACCGGGGCTGCACCTATCGTAACCGATAATGTCGCCTTAGGGGCGCACCAATGTGCGCCCCGCATTGTGTTATAATTAAGGCTGATTTAGGAAGGAGGCGCTTACTATGGCTCAGTCAATCGTCCGCCGCACCATCATTGATATGGCTCTGCGGCGGCAACGCCCTGGTAGCGGTAGCACTAAAGAGTTTTTGTTTAGGAGGACTGCACGTGTGGCTTGGCCTAACCTCGACCCTATTTTGAAGCCGATTAACTGGGCAGTGATTGGAGGGGTAGCCACTCGCCTTTATATGCCAGAGCGATCCACTGATGACTTCGACATCGCGGTTAACGTTGCCGATGCCCTGTCGGTGCGGCAGCGGCTGGCCGACAATGGCTACGCATACAAAGGGGAGCTAAGTATTGGCGGCTCGGCATGGCAGGACAAAACTGGGTTGGATATAGATGTAATTGAGGGGTACGAACAGTGGTGGCCTGAAGCGCTGGCTCAGGCTCAGAACAACAGAGATCAACAGGGTCTGCCGATCATCCCCTTGCCATACCTGGTGCTGCTCAAGCTAAAGGCGGGTAGGCTGGTGGATTTCGGCGACCTCGGCAAGGTGCTTGGTATCGCTGACGAGCAGATGCTTAACCAAGTGCGTTCAGTAATTGCTAAATACTCACCGAACGACCGCGAAGACCTTGAAAGCCTCATCTACCTCGGCAAGCTGGAAGTGGATAACGCTTCCTGACCAACCACCTTTGCCCACGCTGCGTCAACCTGCACCCGCGTCTGTTCGAGGCTGCCGCTGTTGTCAATCACCACATCGGCGCGGGCCAGCTTCTCGCTGACCGGCGGCTGGGCAGCAAGCCGAATCTGCGCCTGCTCCGCGCTGAGATTGTTGCGTGCCATCAGCCGCATCCGCTGCTGCTCAAGGTCGCAGACCACCACCCACACGCTATCCACCTGTTCGCCTAGCTTCGTCCGCCCCTCCAATAGTTTGACTGCATCAATCACGATCACCTCATAGCCGCTGCGCTCGGCCTCGGCCACCTCGTCCCAGATCAGCTTGCTGATCGCCGGGTGGGTAATCTCTTCCAGCTTTGCCAGTTCCGCTGCGTCGCGGAAGACGATCTGGCCCAGCGCGGCGCGGTCAATCGTGCCATCCTCACCCACCACCTGCGGCCATGTCGCTACCACTTGCGCGTATGCCCCGCCGTCGGGCGCGAGTACACGATGCGTCCCCTGGTCGGCGTCTATCGTGTACGCGCCATGCGCGGCCAGCATCGCCAGCACGGTACTCTTGCCCACCGCGATGTTGCCGGTCAGACCGATTAGCAACACAATTGCCTCCGATTAAAAACTCCTCCCCAGCGGGGGAGGTTGGGTGAGGGTGCGCGTTGAGCTTCACGTACCCACCTCTGATTTAATCTCCGTCCCCCTAATATAGCTGTTACTCACAAATGTCGCAAGATTGCAAGCGGTGAAGGATAGTTCCGGGGGCTAGGGGTGACAGCCCATACACATCAAGCTAAGATGAAAGCCGGGGTGACCGAGGGGGTTTGGGGGTAAGCCCCTAACTGCTGAAACCCTAGCAATGCTGCTCGTAAGCATAGTAGTCGTATTCTCAGGCATGGCCGGATGCAGCTTAACCCCAGCATAGCTGCCAGTCAGCAGCTGGGGGCTTACCCCCAGACCCCCTGTAAGTTCCCAACCTTATTCTTAGCTTGATATCTATGGGGTTGGGGGCGCAGCCACGGTCAGTGACGTGCAGCTCTGTTCATCGTAAGCCACAACGGCGAAAGCAAAAGCGCCAACCGAGCCTCATGCCAGCTGAAGTAGTGGGCAGCACGGGGCTTCGCCCCCAACCCCCAGAAACTGGGCGACATTCTCGCTTGCGATGAGCATAGTTGCGCTTCGACATTCCCCCTCGCCCCCGGCGGGGCGAGGGGATGGTTGCAATGACAGAGGCGCACCTGCTGGCACGCCCCAATCTGTAATCTACAATCTGCAATCTGCAATAATAATGCGGCCACCATGCTGGATAGCCGCTCCCAATCCTTGTATTTGCGCTCAAGCTCGACCTCAGCCTGCTCGTATTCGCGGCCCAGGCGACTGATTGCAGCAAGGTCGCGTTGTTCGGTGGCCGCGCCCAGGTCGGTGGTAAGCTGGCGCAGGCGCGTTTCCAGACCGTCAATCTGCTGCTCAAGCTGCTCCACCTCGCGGGTTCGTTCGCGCAGCTTGCCGTAGCTGGTGGTACTGGTCTGGCCGTTGCTGCGGCCATTCTTCGGCGTGGGCGGCTGCATCTTGCCATTCTTCATTGCGGGGGCAGCAGTTGCGGCCTTGCCGTTGCGAGTTGCGCCGTTGGCAGTCGGGCGAGCGGCGCCGTTGCTGGCGACCGGGGGTGCCAGCTGGCCCTTGCGCTTGTTGGCAGCAACAGGCTGCGGCGCGGGCGGCTGCAGCACGTTGACCCCTTCGCGTTCGCGGCGGGCCAGTTCGGCCTGATAGTCGCTGTAGTTACCGACGAAGGTGTCGAGGCGGCCCTTGTTTACCACCCAGGTGTGGGTTGCCACCGCGTCAATGAAGTAGCGGTCGTGCGAGACGAACAGCAGGGTGCCGGGGTAGTCGCGCAGCACATCTTCGAGCGCTTCGCGGGCGTTGATGTCGAGGTGGTTGGTCGGCTCGTCGAGGATGAGGAAGTTGGCGCGGGCCAGGGTCAGCTTCGCCAGCGCCACGCGGCTGCGCTCACCGCCACTCAGGTCGCCGACGCGGCGGTATACCTCGTCGCCAGTGAACATGAAGCGGGCCAGCAGGTTGCGGGCGGTCTCCTCGCTCATCGGCTGGGCGCTCATCACCTCGCTGATGATGTCGCGCTCCAGGTTCAGCCCCTCGTGGGCCTGGGCGTAGTAGCCGACAATCACGTTGCTGCCGAGTTGTAGCGTGCCGTGCAGGGGCGGCAATTCGCCGACAATCGTCTTCAGCAGGGTGGATTTGCCGCTGCCGTTCGGCCCCACCAGCGCGACCCGCTCACCGCGCCGAGCTTCGACATCGGGCAGGCGGAAGAGGATGCGTTCGCCCAGCGGTTCACCCTGCCGCCGATTGCGGTAGCCGACCGCCAGACAGTCAGTGACCAGCACCGCCTGACCACTGCGCAGGTCAGCGTTGAATTGCAGCTTCAGCTTGTCATGCTCGTCGGGCCGCGCGATGCGCTCCAGGCGATCGAGTTGCTTCTGCCGCCCCCGCGCCTGACGGTAGCGTTGGCCCGCCTTGTAGCGGCGGATGAAGTCCTCGGTTTTGGCGATATACTCCTGCTGCGCGGCATACTCGGTTTCGCGCCGCTCCAGCCGCTCGGCCTTGAGGTCGAGGTAGCGCGAGTAGCCGCCGGGGTAGTCCTCCAGCGTGCCGAAAGCCATATCGAGGGTGCGGTTGGTGGTTTTATCGAGGAAATAGCGGTCGTGAGAGATGAGGATAACGCTACCTGGCCACTTGTTGAGGAAATCTTCAAGCCATTCGAGTGCAGCGAGGTCGAGGTGATTGGTCGGTTCGTCGAGCAGCAGCAGATCGGGTGCAGAGAGCAACGCCTTGGCCAGCGCGGCCCGCGTCTTCTGGCCGCCACTGAGCTTGCCGAGCGGGTGATTAAACTGGTTGCGACTGAAGCCGAGGCCCGCTAGCACCTGTTCGATGCGGGTTTCGTAATCGTAGCCGCCCAGATGCTCGAACCGCTCGGAGAGTTCGCTATAGGCATCCATCAGCGCGGCATAGGCGCTGCCCACCCCGCCCGCGCTCATCGCCGCCTCAAGCTGGCGCATCCGCGCCTGCATCTCCTGCACCTCGGCGAATGCGCTGTGCATCTCGCCAATCAGGGTCTGCCCGGCATCGCCAATATAAGTCACTTCCTGGGGCAGGTAGGTGATCTTCAGCCCCTTCGCCTTGATGATTTCGCCGCTGTCGGCCTCCTCCAGCCCGGCGATGATCTTCAGCAGCGTAGTCTTACCCGCGCCGTTCACCCCCACCAGCGCTACCTTCTCGCCCTCGCCGACCTGGAACGATACGTTCTTGAATATCTGGGTGACGACGTAGGACTTGCTCAGTTTGTTGACGGTCAAAATTGTAGCCATTGGCACTCACAACCTTCTCATCTAGCTATGCTAAAGACCAGCGGCATGATTGCCTCTGGCCTTGCGGTCATATAAATTATAACACCCATATCAGTGAAGGGCAATATCTGGCTGGTGTAAGCAGGTTAAAATACTGCAAAGGATGTAGCAAAGCTTCCGCGCCATGCCATAATAGCGCTGCTGGCAAGCAGTTTGGCAACCCACTAGCTGGGGATGGGGCGAGCCTGAAGGCCCGCCCTTTTCCTTTTTACCCTTGGTACATCTATACCCCACAATATACCGGCAAAGTTATCACAATACCATGAAAGCTGATAAATCCAAAGCTCCCCCTACCTTGTGTATATTTCTTGTACAGCAGGTCAGCTAACCTGCCAGGGTGATAGCAGCCCGGCAGCTATAAGGGACATTATATCCGCTGACCGGCATGGTGCAATGTCTGGGCATAGTACTTTTGTCGGTCAACAACAGACAAAAGTACTATGCCCAGACTCGCGATCCTTGGTGCTATGTCGTATAATAATAGTATGGATTGTGAGATACTTGGTTGATCTTTCTGCTTGGAAGATTAACCTCGTGGTGAAGCATCAGCGTGGTTATGGTTCTACTCCCTTGATCCCACCTCCAGCTATAGTTGTTCTCCTCAGCCTGCAGTAATGGCCGAAGCAAGAGCAACCAGCCATGCACCCCCCTTGATTCATCGCTAGTACCCTTAGCGACTCTGACCTATCGGCGTTGGCACGGGCCGAGCAACCGGTTGTATTGTACGAAGGAGAGATTTAATGCTCATCAGTTCTAATCGAATCAGCTTGATCAGCCGCGTTTCGCTGTTGATCTTGGTGATCGCCCAGATACTTGGCACTTTCGCCTGGTTCCCTCCGGCGCCTGCAGCACCCCCCAGCATTCAGGTTGCAAAGCAGATCTCTGGCAGCAGCGACACCGGGACGAGCAACGCCAATCATGTTAGCGCTGTCACAGGAACCAACACCGGTTCTTCTGCTGCCAGCCAAAACGCAGGGTTGTCCGCCGATATAGGTGGGGCGGCCAGCATCGGCGATACCGCAAGCGGCGCCAACCTCTTTGGCGGTAGCGCCGGAGGTGGCGGCGCAGATAAAGGCGATACCCAGAACGCCGAGGATAAGCCGGGCAGCGCAGCAAGCGCTGGTGCGGCACCCAAAACCAACAAACAGCCAAAGCCGGGCGGTGGCCCGCCCAAACATATAAGCGACGCCCCTGCCGCCACGCCGACGGAAACGCCAACCAACACGCCGACCAACACACCAACCAACACACCGACGGAAACGCCAACCATAACCAACACACCGACGAACACAAATACCCCAACCATAACCAACGCGCCAACCAACACCAACACACCGACGAACACGCCAACCATAACCAACACACCGACGAACACCAACACGCCAACTAATACCCCAACCATAACCAACACACCGAC
>QHBQ01000059.1 GCA_003243865.1 Candidatus Chloroheliales bacterium
CCATATTACCAAATCGCGCTCACTTGCGCCACCAGCTTTGGGCTGCGCCTGAGCAAATGTGCCACCCTCGCGCTGTGGGTCTACGGCTGTTTGCTGGCCGACAGCTGTAGCGAAACGGCGGTGGTTGCCGCCCTGTGCCACTATGCCGACCCTAACGCGCTGCGCCAACGTTTGCGTAAGTTTATCAAGGCCGACTGGCAGGTCAGCTACTTCTTCCCCAAGCTGCTCAGTTGGTTCATCGCTTGGGCTAAACCTGAGCATTTGGTGCTAGCCTTCGATGCCAGTCTGGTTGGGGAGCGTTATTGCCTGCTCTGTGTCAGCGTCATCTATCGGGCCACCGCCCTACCGCTCGCTTGGCGGGTGCTGCCCACCAACCAGAAGGGTGAGGACAAATGGACACCTTGCTTTGGGCAGATGTTCGCGCAACTCGCCAGCGTGATGCCCGCTACTCAAGCGGTGTTGGTGCTGACCGACCGCGGGCTACACAGCCCCACCCTGTGGCGCACCATCACCAACTATGGCTGGCATCCGCTCTTCCGCCAGCGCCACAACATCAACTTCCGGCCCGCTGGTGGGGTGCGCCAGAAGGCCAGGGCTCTGGTCAACCAGCCGGGCCAGGTCTGGGTCGGGCGCGGCGTGGCCTTCGGCGGTGGGCATAATCAGGCCCGTGAACTCAAAGCTACTCTGATGGTCATCTGGCTGCCCGAGCAAAGCGAAGCCTGGTTGTTGCTGACCGACTTTGCACCCCAAATGGGGCGCGGCAGCTGGTATGCCCTGCGCATGAACATCGAGCAAGGCTTTCGTGAGCTAAAGAGCATGGGCTGGCAGTGGCAGCACAGTCGGCGCACCCAGATGGCGCGGGTGGAGCATCATCTGCTGGTGGTGGCGGTGGCCCAGTTGTACACCTTGGCGCTGGGTACCCGCCAAGAGGATGAGCCCTGGCGGCTACTGGTCTGCCGCCCCCGCGATGCCTTTGGCGGTGGGGTAGTGGGTGCAACCTCGCGGCAGCGGATTGCACCCCCGCCCGCAGTGACGAGTGGCGGACGGCGCACCCGCAGCGTGTTCAAGCAGGGGCGCTGGCTGTGCCATGTGCTGCTGGAGCAGGGGCAGTGGTTGAGTGATTGGTGGCTGCACCCTGAACCGCTGCCCGACTACCCAAGTGAACTGCTTGTTTACGTGCATCCGATTGAATCGGAAAAGTTCAAAGAGTTACCCTTGTCAGCCCGCTGGGGGCTTAGATTAGTAGCGGTTCGAGCTTTCTTCCCAATCCCCGCTGGGCGGCTCAGGTTATGAGAAATGAGGCTTGATGCAGGTTGGGCTTACTCGGCCAGCGCCAGGGTTGCTGGCGCATCTTGCGGCTGCGGCTCATCCTGGGGCTGACTTAGCCCCGGCTTGCGCTGGTAGCGGACCACGATCAGGCCGCCGCCGATGAAGCAGACGATTTCCACCACGCTGATTACGATGAAGGGCAGAGCGCGGTTATAGCCATACAGGGTTGCCATAAAGGTTGCGCTGAGGAAGGCAACCGCCAGCCCGATGCTGTTGTAGATGCCCTGCACCTGGCCGCGGGCATTAGCGGGGATGATGTCGGCAAGGTAGCCATCAATCGCCGGTTGGGCAAAGGCGAAGGCCAGGCCCTCGATGGCGCCGAAGCCGAGTACCAGCCAGAAGTAGTTACCGGGGTTGGCGAGGGCATAAGCGCCGTGCATCAGCGCGAACAGCACCCCGCCGAAGATGATGAACTGCCAGCGGCCCAGCCGGTCAGACAGTTGCCCGCCCCAGCCGGAGAGCAGGATGATGGGGATGGTGAAGCTGATGAAGGTGAGGCCGATGTAATCGGTGCGGGCGCCCATGTCGGCCAGCCAGATGCTCCAAAGTGTGACCATCAGGCCAAAGGCAAAGTTGAGGCCCACCGCCAGAATCAGCGCGCCCACCAGCGGCCAGCCGAAGTAGCGACGGAAGGTTGCCAGCTTGCCGCCCGCTCGCTGCTCATTCTTGCTGGTGGACGTGACGTGTTTGCGGTCGAAGATGCGCAGGTAGATAATCAGCAGCGCGATAGCCGCCATTGCTGCGCCGAAGGCATAGGGTGCGTTGTAGCCCCACCACTGCGCCACAAACCCGCCGATCGCCGGGCCGAGCAACATCCCCGCGCTCGTTCCCATGCTGAAGATGCCGAACGCCTCACCGCGCTTCTCCTCCGGCGTGCTGTCCATCAGGTAAGCGCGGGCAGCCGGGATGATCGCCGATGCACCGATACCGTCAATAAAGCGGAAGGCGATAAACACCCAGGGGTCGGCGGCAAACAGGTATAGGATCGGCATAATCATGCGCACGGTCATGCCAATCAGCATCATTCGTCTACGCCCAAACTTGTCCGAGGCCACGCCAAAGGGGATTTGGAAGATGAACTCGGCGAGTAGGAAGCTGGCGGCGATCATACCAATCTCGAACATATTCGCACCCATCTGCCGCGCATACAATGCCCGCACCGGAAAGATAAGCCCGGTGCCGGTAAGGTCAACGAACCCGACGATGGCGATGAGCAGCACATTCAGGTTGGTAAA
>QHBQ01000203.1 GCA_003243865.1 Candidatus Chloroheliales bacterium
AGCGGGTCGCCGCCCGCGGGATTATCATAGGCGAGGGTAAGCAAGGCTTCGGGGGCATGGTCGCCGTCGAGGTCGAGGAACTGGCGATCAACGATCGTGCCGGTGTTGAGGAAATCGGCAACGCCGGGCGGTGAGATGTAACTGAGCGAGTCGAAAGTGCCGAGCGGGGCGAAGTTGTCGGCGCTGTAGGCGGTGGGGCGGGCCTCAAGCCGCGAGTTGGCGGCAACCTGCGTGGCGCGGGCGTCGCGCTCCGCCTGCCCCTGTTCACACCCGCTCAGGCTAAAGCAGACGAGCAAGAACAGCAGCGCCAGCGCAGCGGTCTTTATCTTGGGGACGGGCAAAAGGGTGGCTCTCTTCCAGGCTGATTTTCAGCCAATTAGGCGTAAATAGTACACAAAAACGGGCATAATGGTTCAGGCCCGTTGGTACTTGCCTATTTTACCATATTTAACAGGGCGTGCGCCACGTGCTTACAGGCAACAAAAAGCCTCGCCCGGGGGAGAGGCTTTTTGCTGCTGCCTGCAACCTACCTTCCATCATCCTTGCCGACTTATGGGCTGGTTATCCCCTGGTAGACAATCTGGGCCATCTCGTCACGCCTGATGCTCTGGTTGGGCCGGAAGGTGCCATCGGGATAGCCGTTAACCACGCCGTGTTCGTGCGCGGTCTCAATCGAGACGAAGAAGACGTTGGCGGGCGGCACATCGCTGAAGGTCTGCTGCCCGCCAGTGGGGGTGAACAGCGGGTAATGGGCCGTGCCGGCCACCAGCTTGGTTATTTGAGCGCGGGTAATCGCGCGGTTTGGCAGGTAACAAGGGTAGACCGCACCCGCCGCTGCACAACTGGCCGGGTCAAAGCCGCTGAGGATGCCGTTGTGGAAGCCGGTCTCGATGTAGACGTAAGCCCAGTAGCTGGGTGGCACATCGGTGAAGTCCTGCGTCCCGCCTGTGGGAGTGTACAGGCTCTCGCCGAAGCCGAGTACCACCACCTTAGCGAACTGGGCGCGAGTGGAAGTGCCAGCCGGGCTATAGTGGGTTGCATCAGTGCCATTGACCACGCCACGGCAGTAGAGGTAGTGGATGGCGTAGTAGAAGACGTTGTTGCTTATATCCACGAACGGGTTGGCGCAATCGGTAGGCGTGGCCGTCGCTGGCAGCGGCGTTGCCGTGAACAGGGATGTAGCTGTCCGCGTCGGCGTGTTCGTCGGATTGGCTGGAGTAGCGGTCGCTGGTGGTGTCGTGGTAATGCTCGGCATCGCTGTGTTCTGCGGCGTGACAGTGACGGTCAGGACCGGGGTGTTCGTGGCTGTAGTTGGCGGGGTGGCGCTGGTGGTCGGTGTTGCGGTGTTCGTTGGCACCGGCGTCCGCGTAGGCGTATTCGTTGAAGTGGCGCTAGCAGTGGGCGCGGCGGTCGGGGTCACGCAGCCGGGCGGCACGCTGTAGTGTTCCGCCAACGTGCCTGCCATCCCGTTAGGCACTGGCCGCAAGATGCCGCCTACCGCCCAGATGTCGCTGGGTGACACCCCCGCCACTGCGTTCAGCACGTTGTCAATGTTGGGGCCGAGATTGGGGCTGGGGATTAGCTGCCAACTGCTGCCGTCCCAGTGTTCAATCAAGGTGCGATTGTGCGGCGCGGGGTTGAAATAGTCGCCCGCTGCCCAAACGTCATTGGGGGCGAACGCCACTACCCCACGCAGACCGTTACTTTCGGTATCAGGGTAGCTAACCGTGGTTGGCTGCCAACTGAGACCATCCCAGTGCAAGGCCAGCAGCGCGGTAGTGTTACCAGCTCTATAGTCACCTACCGCCCAGGCATCGTTGGGCGCAAGCGCGCTCACCGCCAACAACCGATCCTCGAAGTCGCCGAGAAAGGGCGCGGGTACGATGCTCCACTGGCTGCCATTCCAGTGTTCGGTCAGGCTCTTGATAGTATCATTATTACTGTGATCCTGGTAGTTGCCCACGGCCCAGACATCGTTGCTGGCGCTGGCGGATACCGCCCAGAAACCCTCATTATCGTGAGGCCCGGTGTTGGGGCTGGGGATGATGCTCCAGGTGGTGCCATCCCAGTGTTCGGTCAGGGTGCGTATTGCGATGCTGGGGTCGCTCGGGGCGTACCAGCCAACCGCCCAGACATCATTGGCGGAGATTGCCACTAGCCCATCAAACTCGGCATCATTGCTGGGGGCAGGGTAGGGAAAATTGTTCCACTGCAAGCCGTTCCAGCGTTCGAGCAGCGGAGCGTTGGCGCTGGTGTTGATGCCTGCCGCCCAGACGTCGTTACTGGCAACTGCCGCCACACTGTTGAAGCCAGCATACTGCCCAGGATTCGGAGCAGGGACGATCTGCCAATTCGCGCCATTCCAGTGTTCACTCATTGGGTTCTGATTCGCGTCATCGCCAACTGCCCAGACATCGTTGGCCGAGACAGGCGCCACCCCACCAAAACCAAGCGGGACGGTGTTGCTATAAGGGGTATCCACGATGCGCCAGGCGAGGCTGCAATCAGGGGTGGGGGTAGCGCTGGGTGATGCAGTGGCGCTGGCATCCGCCCCTACTGTGCGCTGCAGGGCAGCGGGGTTCGCCTTCCCTGCCGCTACGCTGCTAATCTCTTTACCACCCAGCCAGAGCAGCAGGGTCACCCCCAATGCTGCCAGCAGCAGCAGCTTCAATCTGCTCATCCTCACCACCTCCTTCGCTACACTAGCAACACCCTACCAGAACAGCAGCCATAACTAGCTCATCCCCAATCATGGCTGCTGCCGGTATCTGCTGGTTAGTTGAAGTGTTCGATGTAGGTGATGTATGTGTCGTTGAGGGTGACACCTACCATCCAGACATCATTGCTCGATAGGGCGCTGACCGCATTGGGCTGGTCACCAAACTTACCCAACAGGTCAGGTAGGTAGCGGGTCCACTGCGTGCCATCCCAGTAGTCGCTGCTGAGTATCTCCAGGACGCCCGCATCGTGCCAGCCGACCACCCAGGCGGAGTTGGGCGCGAGTGTGTCCACTCCGTTCAGCTGCCCATCCACTGGGGGATTACTCCTCCAGCCAGT
>QHBQ01000325.1 GCA_003243865.1 Candidatus Chloroheliales bacterium
CGGATAGGCACAGGCGAGATGGCGGCACGGGCGCAGGCGCGCTTCGCCCCCGACTCGCGCTTTGATGCGGTGCTGGCGATGGAGAAGGGCAGCGGCTTGCTGCTCTATGAGATGGTTGCGCCGCACGACCAGCCGCAGCTTGGCTACTATGTGGAGTGGGCGCGGATTGTGCCGCACGACGAGCGGCGCAGTGTCTACACCCTGAGCGTAAAGCAAGGACGGCGTTGGGAGGACACCGGCTTCGAGGGAACGTTGGAGCAATGCCTCGACCAGCTAAAACGCTATCTGCGCTGAGGCGTGAGTAGCGGAGGTTGTTAAGGGCGTGTGGCGCCCGCCCTGATGAACTCCCCCACCCAGCCTCCCCCAAAGGGGGAGGGGTAAGCTGCTTTAACCCGCACCTAATATGTTACTGCCTCTATAACCTGGTTGAGTTGGCTGAGGATGAAGTTAGGACGGGTGATGCTATCGTCAACCTGTTCCTGGCGAAAGTGCTGGACGAGCGCGGCGCGCATCCCCAACTGCTGGGGGCCGCGCACATCCTCCACCAACCGGTCGCCGACGAACAGGCATTCGCCAGGGCGCACCGCCAGTTTGTTGCAGATCGCCTGATAAATAGCCGAGTCGGGCTTGCGCCAGCCCACTTCACAGGAGAATACGGTCTGATCCAGGTGTTCGAGCAGGCCGATGCGCTGGATGTTGGCGCGGGCGGCTTCGGGCAGGCCAAAGTAGTTGGAGCATAGCCCGGTGCGTATTCCGCGTTCGCGTAGCGCCCGTAGCGTCTGCACTGCGTCCGCAGCCAGTTGTGGTTGATAGATAACTTGCTGCTCGGCGGCGATGAGGAAGCAGAGCAGCGCATCGCCAGGCTGAAAATCGGGGGCGAACTCGGCGAACGCGGTGCGGAACATGGTCAGGGCATCGCGTTCGTGCAGCCGATCGTGTACATCAGGCGCGTAGGATTGGGCGACCTGCTGTCCCACCCGGCCACTGACGTTGCGCAGCAGTGCGTTGCTCAGGTTGCCCGCAGCGTTGGGGAAGCGGCTCACCACTGCCCTTAGCACCCGCTTATAGCTCGCGGCATACTCCTGCTCATCGGCGGGTGGCTGGAGATGCACCAGCGTGTCATCCAAGTCGAAGATAACCGCCACCAGCTTGCCAGTGTTTACCATCCGTTCTCCTTAGCTTCCTGAAGCGCCGTTAATCTGAGCCGCCCAGCGGGAGAGGCTTTTTGCTACTAACCAGCGAACTGACCTCCCAAGCCCTGGGTTATGCCGAGCGCGACCAGCGTAACGAACAGAGCGACGCTGCCACCGAGCATCAGGGCAAGGAACAGCCAATCGGCGCGGCGCATGGTGGTGGGGTGGAGGAAGGTGCGGGTAGGATAGGCGGCGAACGCCTTGCTGTCCATCGCCAGCGCTACCCGCCCGGCGCGACGCACCGCCCCCGCCAGCAACGGGAGCGCGTCGCGGAGCAGGCCGCGCACTCCACCGCGCTGCCCGCGAATACGCGCCGCTGCGCGGATGCTGCGGTATTCACCCAGCAGCAGCGGCACGAAGCGGTAGCCGACCAGGGTGGCATAGGCGAGCCGATAGTTGACCTTGCCTTGCAGCACCAGGCTGACCACCAGGGTTGTCGGCTCAGTGGTGCCAATGACCAGCAGCGAACTGGCGGCCAGGAACAGCACCCGCAGTCCTACCGCCAGCCCGCCCGCCACCCCTTCGCGCGAGACGATCAAGCTGCCGATGTGGAACAGTTCGGTTTCGCTCGACAGGGTGCGGTGGAACAACGCGCTGCTGATGAACAGGCCTGTAGCAAGCGCAATGAACGGCAACAGGCTACCCGCTATCCAGCGCAGCGGCAGCCTACCCGCCAACCAGAGCAGGACAATCAGCAACGTCAGAAAGATGAGCGGAGTCGCCACGTCGTAGGCGAAGGTGACCAGGATGACCAACCCGACGGTAACGACCAGCTTGACCACCGGGTTGAGGCGATGGAGGGGCGAATCGGTGGGATAGTAGGTGAGCAGCTTCATGATAGATAATCCACATATTCCTGGAGCGAAACCAAGAGAGGAAAGCTGGGGCAATGCTCACGCACTAGCTGGCTGAGGGTGTAGAGGGTAGGTGGGACAAGGCTAGCGTCCTGCATCAGCGTGGCGTTGGCGAACAGCTCGGCTGGCTTGCCGACGAAGGGGATCCGCCCCGCCTGCATTACCGCAACGCGGGCGGCGTACTCGGCGACCAGGCGCAGGTCGTGGGTAATCATGATAATGGTAATGCCGCGCCGCTGCAGCTCCTCCAGCCGTTGCATCAGCGCGGCGGCATTGGCCTCGTCCTGGCCGAAGGTCGGCTCATCGAGGATCAGCACTCGCTGGCCGACCACTAGCATCGTCGCCACGCTGAGGCGGCGCTTCTGCCCCTGGCTGAGGCTAAAAGGGTTGCGCCCCTCCATCCCCACCAACCCGAACTCGGCTAGCGCCTTGTCCACCCGCCGCTTCACCTCACCCTCGTCCATCTTGAGCGCCCGTAGGCCGAAGGCGAGTTCATCATAGACAGTGCGGGCGACGAACTGATGCTCCGGGTTTTGGAACACGTAGCCGATCAGTTTAGCTACCTCCGCTCCCTTCAAGTCCGCAACATCGCGGCCCAGTACAGTGACGCAGCCACGCTGCGGCTTGATCAGCCCGACCAGGTGCGCTGCCAGGGTACTCTTGCCGCTGCCATTCGGCCCGACGATGGCGAAGAACTCGCCTTCCATCACGCTGAGGTTGACCCCGCTCAGCGCCTCCACTCCGTCGCGGCCCGGATAGCGATAGCTCAGATCAGTGATGAGGCATGAGGCATGAGGCATGAGTGGGTTTGATTGTAGGGGCGAACCGTTGTTCGCCCCAGCTGTAGGGGCAGGTTGCAATCGCTCTGCATCCTCGCTGCACAAGCCTTTCGCCTGCGCCAGCGCGGCAATCGGTGCGACCGCCTCAGCAATGGTGAGGGGATAGCGCGTGGCGGCCAGTGCGGGCAGGCGATGGGCAAGCTCGGTGACCTGGGGCAGCCAGATGCCGTACTGCTCCAAGCGGGCAGCCACCGCCGGGTCGGCAAAGACGACGGCGGACGGGGCGCAGAGTTCGATTTCGCCGTTGGGGTTCATCACCGCGACGCGGTCTACCAGGCCGATCAGCTCGTCCAGCTTATGTTCGATGATCAGGATGGTTGCGCCTGCCGCCCGCAGTCCGCCGCAGAGGGCGAAGAAGTGGCTGGTAGCCTGGGGGTCGAGGTTGGCAGTCGGTTCGTCGAAGACCAGTAGTTGCGGGCGCAACGCCAGCATTGCCGCGAGGGCGAGCCGCTGCTTGTTGCCGCCGCTGAGAGTGCTGTGTTCGCGTTCCTCCTGCCCATCCAGGCCGACGGCGGCAAGCGCGTCATGCACCCGTGCGGCAATCTCATCTTGGGGCAGGCGCAAGTTCTCCGGCCCGAACGCTACCTCGTCGCCCACCTTGAGCAAGGCGAGTTGCGAGTCGGCGTCCTGGAACACCAGCCCCACCTTCTGGCAGAGGTCGGCCACCCGCGCCTGCTGGGTGTCCAACCCATCCACCAAGATGCGCCCGCTGATAGTGCTGTCAATCTGCTGCGGGATTAGCCCGTTGAGGCAGAGCGCCAGGGTACTCTTGCCCGCGCCGCTCGGCCCCAGCAGCAACACCAACTCGCCGCGCGCGATGCTGAGGTTGACATTGCGTAGAGTCGGCTCGTCCGCACCATCGTACTGGAAGCTGAGGCCCTCGATAGTGATGAGTGATGAGTGATGAGTGATGAGTGCTGAGTGCTGGGTTGTAGGCATGAATCACCCCGGAGCGTGTGGCTAGCGATCTATCTTAGCTGAAGGCAATAAGCCCCCAGCGGGGGTTGGGGGAGAAATCTCGAACACTGTCAATGCTAAATGAAGGCAGTTGGCTCGGTGCATTGATGGCACTAGGCGGCAGTTTGTATTGCCGCTGCTTGGTCATTGAAGCTGGGTGGCATTTCTCCCCCAACCCCCGCTGGGGGCTTATTGCCGCTACTCTACCTTCTACCTTCCACCCTTTTCCTCTGTCTTCGCTCCGCGCACGATGGCGAAGCGGTTCAGCACGCCGGTGTTCTTCAGCGCTTCCGCCAGCAGGATGCTGCCGCCCACACCAATGACCTCGACGCTGATGATGGTAGCGAGCAGGTTGAGCGCCAGCCAGTCAAGCGCGTACTGCGCGTTCCACATCGGGTAGACGAACACGAAGCTGGCAATAGCGGAAACCAGGCCGGAGGCGAGCATGGTCGGCAGGCCGTAGCGCCGCCAGTTGGTGGCGGCAAACGGCACCTCTGCGCCGATGCCCTGTGTCAGCCCGGCGATAGCTGCACCCATGAAACCCCAGGGGCTGCCCAGCAGGAAGGAGAGAAAGCCTGCCACCCCCTCGCCGAGCAGCGCCGCGCCTGGCTTACGGATGATGTACGGTACCAGGAAGCCGGGGATGAACCATATACCGCTGAACAGGCTATTCCATGGCCCCAACTGATTGTACAGGCCACCTAGTGGCCCGCTTACTATTGCCGACCAGATATTGAAAATGACCGCGAAGATAACCGCCAGCACTGCCATTGTTACCAGCTCGGTGGTGCTCCAGGCGTCGAGCAACTCGCCCGCCGCGCGGCTCAACACGAACAGCAGGGCGATGACTACCAGCCAGAACACAGTCGCGACAATTGCTTGCGGGATGGTTGCGCCGCTGAGATCCGTCGCGGTGCTGGCCCAAACGTCGGGTATCCAGTTGTAGAGCGGAATCCAGGCAATGAAGATGACCAGCAGCGCCACGCCGAGCAGCGCCAGCTTGCGACCATCGAATTGTTGTGTATCTTGCTTGAGCATTGTTTGATTCCTTTCTTATTGCTTGACTAATCGGGGCTACGCCTCCAACCCCCGGAACAGGGCGGCATTCTCGCTTTCGATGAGCATTAGTGAACTTCATCATTCTCCCCCACCCAGCCTCCCCCGCTGGGGGAGGAGTCTTGTTGCCCATGCTGCAAGATCGCCAGCAGCAGACCGCTAGCGAAGCCGACCGTCGCCGCGGTGGCGAGCAACTCATTGCTGATGCCGCGCGAGCGGTTCAGGTAGAGGGTTTCGTTGCGCAGCGGGTAGCGCAGCCCGCTGGTGACTATGTGCGGCACATCGCCAGCGAAAGGGATAAGCGAGGCGGTATCGCCCACCGCGCCATGCAGCCGGTTGGCCCGCCCCGGCCATAGCAATCGCACCTCGGTCGCGCCGTCCCAGATTGCCACATCGCTGGCGGCGAGTGGGGGCAAGGCAAGGATGGCAAGGTTTGCCAGGGTGTGATCGAGTCGCCCGCCCAGCGCGCCGATGATGATAATGCTGGTTGCCCCCG
>QHBQ01000356.1 GCA_003243865.1 Candidatus Chloroheliales bacterium
GAGATCGCCATCGAGGAGGGCGCGACCAGCATTCGGCTGGGCCGCGCGATATTTGGTGAAAGACAGTGAATGGACACATTTCTGCACAACCTGGCCACACATTTTGCCGCCGCCGGTTATCATCTGTACCTGGTGGGTGGCAGCGTGCGCGATGAGCTATTGAGCCGCACCGCGCACGACGCCGACCTGACCACCGATGCGCCGCCGGAGTTGGTGCGCCAACTGGCACAGCAATCGGGGGCAACCACTTTCGACCTCGGCGAGAAGTTCGGTACCGTCAGCCTAATTCACGAGGGGGTGACGATTGAGATCACCACCTTCCGCACTGAGGCGGCCGGGGTGTTCGGCCAGAACCTAGATGAAGACCTTGCCCACCGCGACTTCACCATCAACGCAATGGCCCGCGATATGCTGACTGACGAACTCTACGATCGGTTCGGTGGGCAGGAAGATTTGCGCAGTGGCATCATCCGCGCGGTCGGCGACCCAAAGGCACGCTTCGATGAGGACCCGCTGCGCCCGCTGCGCGGGGTACGCTTTGCCGCCCAGTTCGGCTTCCGCATCGAGGGCCAGACTGCGCTGGCGATTGCCGCCGCTGCGGAGCGGCTCGCCCTGTGCAGCGCGGAGCGAGTAGGCCGCGAACTGACCCGCCTGCTGGTTGCGCCGCTGGCCGCTGAAGGGATTGGGTTGCTCGCCGACCTCGGCTTGCTGGCGGTCTGCCTGCCGGAAGTGGAGGCGATGCGCACGATGCAGCCCGGCGCGTATCACTTCAAGGACATCTATCGCCACACCATTATCGTCCTCAGCCGCGTGTCGGCCACGCCGCTGCTGCGCTGGACTGCGCTGCTGCACGATGTCGCCAAACCGCAGACCTATGGGATAACCGACGGAGAGGTACATTTCTTCGGCCACGAAGTGATCGGGGCGCGGATGGCGAAAATGATATTGACCCGCCTGCACATGGAGCATGAGCTTGTTCACAAGGTGAGCAAGCTGATTGAACTGCACCTGCGGGCGGGGCTGTACGATGATGACTGGACCGACGGCGCAGTGCGCCGCTTCATCCTCGAAGCCGATGACGTGCTGGCGGAGCTACTCGAACTGGCGAAGGCCGACCTGACCACCGCTAATCAGCAGAAGGTGGCGGCTGGCCGCGAACGGATTGACCGCCTCGCCGCCCGCATCGCCGACCTGCAGGCCCAGGCCGAGGTTGCCAAGATGCACAGCCCGCTCGACGGCAACGAACTGATGGCGATGTTCAACCGCCCGCCGGGGCGTTGGATTGCCCCGCTGAAGGATTATCTACTGGGTTTGGTGCTGGATGGCAATCTGGCGCAGGAGGACAAGGAGACGGCGGCGGCGCTGGCACGGGAGTATATGGCGCAACACCCTAATTGATGAGGGGAGGGATTAGCATGGACAACTATATAGGCATAATCCTGATTGAGCGCGAACTTATGAAATGCATGGAGTATCTTACCGTCTCGCGGTTTCTCTACCAGTTGCGTGAGCATGGGTTTAACGTCGCGGGGTGGCAGAAGACGCTGAACCCCATGTCATTGTTCATAACCTGATCTCACTAGCTATTCGCAACCACAAGATGCAAGAGTTGAGCAGAGGGTTGGGCTGTATGCCTGTCCAGACTGAATCCTGGCTGGATTGGGCGAGTAAGTTCGACCGCATCACCTCCCGCTTCGGCCTTAACAACGTGCCAACCACCATAGAAACCGCCCTAAATATTACTTCAGCTAGCCCAGTGACGACAAGGGATTGGAGCGAGCTAAGTAACAAGCTAGCAGACGTAGGAGATGAAACGTACCTGATCTGCTTCTACCTTGCGGCCACGTATGGTCCAACTTTTGACTTCACCAACCTTGCTGGTGAGGGTGAGGAGTCAAGGAGTCACAGCCTAGTAGAGATGTGCCTCGCTGAATGCAAGCTGGTGGCGCTGATAACTATAATGGATGCGGTAGGAGTAGCCGCTGAGATGCCTCACCTGCAAAACCTTGCGGCAAACTGGCTAGCACAGGCAATAGCTGAGGATCGCAGGTGCGGCTAGCTAACAGTCTGTTTGTCCGCTTTCGAGTCCGCTGGCTGCTTGGCTATTTACTAGCAACCACAAATATCCGCCTAAACGGTAGCAACGTGCCATACTCGCGGTGAGGATAGGCCTCGCGCAGGCGGGCGGCATACTCGACGGTAAACTCAGCCTGCTCCTCAGCGTTAAGTACAGCCACGACCGGGCGCAGCGCGGTGCCTTTGGCCCACTCCAGCACCGCATCTTCACCTTGCAGCACGTGTAGGTAGGTCGTCTCCCAGGCATTTACCTTCATCCCCAGGCCGGTGAGCAGCTCGAAGTACCAGGCGGGTGACTGCGACGCGGCGCTGCGATCCGCGCCCCAGCCGACTTTCGCCGCCCAGCGTGGGCTGGTGCGAATCTGCTTCAGGATGGTGTGCGAGGGCTGGTCGAAGTTGCCCGGCACCTGGAAGGCGAACACGCCGTGCGGCGCAAGCAGGCTGACCAAGCGTGGCAGCAGCGTGTCGTGGTTGGGCAGCCAGTGCAGGGTGGCGTTGGAGATGAGCAGATCGAGCGGCGCGGGTGGCTGCCAGGTGGCGGCGTCGGCCAACTCGAAGCTGAGGCGGCCAGGGATGGCGAACTGCGCGGCGGCAGCCAGCATCTCCGCCGAGTTGTCCACCCCATAGATGCGGGCGTTCGGCCAGCGTTCAAGCAGGGTAGCAGTCAACTCGCCTGGCCCGCAGCCGAGGTCGGCGATGGTACGCGCGTCTGGCGCATCCACCTGGGCAAGTAGCTCGAAGAAGGGGCGACTACGCTCATCGCGGTAGCGGCGATATTGTTCGGGGTTCCACATGGCCCCATTATAGCACGTTTGACGCTCTTGCTTATCCTCAAGTATGATCAGCCAACAACTTTCCCCAAGCCCTGCCCTTGACACCGCGAGGGAAAAGTGGTATTATCACACCACAACTTAGTGTACATTATACACGTAACATTACATCAGGGTTGGATACGTTTCCGTAGGGGCGCACTGACGTGCGCCCTGAGATGAAGGGGGCAGTAGAGATGAGCATATTCGACGGCAAGCGGCTGGCGCCGGAGATCTTCAAGCTGGATGTGGAGCGGATGCGGCGGGGCTGGTACTCCGACAAATACTTCGACAACATCGTTGCGGTGCTGAGTGAACTGG
>QHBQ01000067.1 GCA_003243865.1 Candidatus Chloroheliales bacterium
GCCAAAGCAGAGTAGCCCTCTTGCCAGAGGGCTACTTCGTGTTCCCATGTCGGCGCGTCGCTCACGCCGCTCATCATTCTCCCTCACCCGCCTCTCCCAGCGGAAGAGGAGCAGGCGCTTGTCAGTGGAAGGCCGCTTACTTTTCGTCCTGGGGCGGGGGCGACTCAAGGTCCGAGGCAGCCTGGGTAGCCGCGACGATGCCGGTCTCGTCGGTCAGCTGCTGGGCCTGTTCCTCCTCGATTGGCGTCGGTGTCGGCGTATTTGGCTCGGCGACGCTGCTCTGCTCCGTGTTGCTGGTCAGCATCTCGCGGGGGCTGGCTGTCTTGATTGCCGCAGGCTTGCTCGGCATCTTGCGCTCCTTGATACGTGCCGATTTGCCGGTGCGCCCCCGCAGGTAGTAAAGCGCAGCGCGGTGAACTACGCCGAAGCGGCTCACCTCGACCTTGTCAATGCGCGGCGAGTTTATCAGGAAGGTGCGCTCTACGCCGACCCCGTGCGAGGCGACCCGTCGTACCGTAAAGTTGGCGTTCACGCCAGTATTGCGCTTACGGATGACCACTCCCTCGAACACCTGGATGCGTTCGCGGCCACCCTCGACCACCTTGACGCTTACCCGCACCGTATCGCCAGGGCCAAACTCAGGAATATCCTCTTCATCCTTCGTATACTCCTGCCCGATCAATTCCACCATCTGGTTCATGCTCAAAACCTCTCTGCTGCTTTGCGCCCACGCCTGACGGCGGCTGCGCTGCTACTCTTATGCGCCCACGCCCAGCTGGTGGCGGACGGCGGCTTACCACTCCCCAGGCGGGCGTGGCTGAACAAGGCGTGCCGCACTGAGTATGCGCGCACGCGAAGCGGATTATACCAAATCCTGTCCCCGCTTGCAACCTACCCAAATCGGGTAATCTTTGTTATAATGCACCCGCGTATCCTAACTCAATAGCGCGTTTTTGCGCCCTGAATCATGCCCTCGTCAGTCTATGTCCCGATGCGCCATTTGCGTAATTGGTGACAGCCTGCCTCTTGCCTGAAGGAGATAACCTGTGTCTATGTATCAATATCAACCGCCGCAATACCCTGAGCCGGTCAAAGGCGGGATGACCTCCGGCCAGCGCACCGCCTTGCTGGCCCTCTGCCTCGTGCTGGCCCTCGCCATCGGCTTCGTCAGCGGCGTTGCCGTCACCCGCGCTTACTTCAGTGGCAGCAACGGCCTAACCACCGCCGCCGTGCCGTCCGACATCGCTACCAACACGCCGGTTGCCAACGGCCCGCACCCTACCTCGACCAGCGCAGTTGCCCCCACCCCAATAACGCCCGGCGCGCCGCAGCCGACCACCACGCCGCTGCCCCCGCTCACCGATAGCACTACCCCCAAGAGCGGCGATCAGAGCCTCGATCAGCAGATGACTACCTTCTGGACCGCCTGGAAGTTGGTGGAGCAGGAGTATTATGGCCGCCCGATTGACCGCCAGAAGATGGTCTACGGCGCGACTAAGGGGATGATGGATGCGCTGGGCGACCCCCACACCACCTTTGACGACCCGCAGCAGACTAATATCATCGCCACCGACCTCTCTGGTCAGTTTGCTGGCATCGGCGTCTACATTGACGCCCGCAACGACAAGGCGCTCACCATTCAGGCCCCGATCCCCAACACCCCCGCCGCCCGCGCTGGCCTGACTGCTGGCGACGTGATCATCAAAGTAGACGGCAAGGACATCACCAAGCTGCCCCAGAACGTGGTCATCCCCATGATCAAGGGCCCCGCTGGCACCAAAGTGACGCTTACTATTGTGCGCGGCACTCAGCCACCGTTCGATGTGACGCTCACCCGCGAGGTAATCGTGGTGCCATCGGCTACCGGCAAGATGCTCGACAACAACATCCTCTACATCCAGGTCACGATTTTCGGCGACAACACGGTTCAGCAACTCGATCAGGTTCTCACTGACAACCTGCCCAAGCACCCCAGGGCCATTATCCTCGACCTGCGCAACAATGGCGGCGGCTACGTGCGTGCCGCGCAGCAGTTGCTGGGACGCTTCATATCCGACGGCAAGGTGATCATGTATCAGAAATACTCCGCCGATGCGCCCGTCGGCCAGAACCCGCTGCCCGCCCTGGCAGGTGGCGTCAGCGACTTGAGTACTCCGATTGTTGTGCTGGTCAATGCTGGCACCGCCAGCGCCAGCGAGATCACCACTGGTGCGTTGCAGGATTACAAACGGGCCACCGTCATCGGCGAGAAGACCTACGGCAAGGGTTCGGAGCAGAATGTCCGCCCCCTGCCTGACGGCTCCAGCGTGCGCATCACCATCGCCCACTGGCTCACCCCCCACAATCGCGAGATTGACGGTGTGGGCCTCACCCCCGACATCGCGGCGACGATGACCGCCGACGACATCAAGGCCAACAAGGATCCGCAACTGGACCGAGCGGTGCAGTTCCTTACTACCGGCAAGTGAGATTAAAGATTATAGACTAAAGATTAAAGATGAAACGGATTTACTTATCCTCTATAATCTTTAATCTTTAATCTTTAATCTGGGGAGAGTGCCATGCCCAACTACAAGCAGGATTGGCAGCCGCTTACCCGCCCGACCAACCCCGATGCGCCGGAGGCGGGCTGGTGGCTGTCTATCTACGAACGCGCCTGGGTCTCGCGGGCGATGGACGAGCTGGAGCTAACCAAAGGCTATAAGCCGAGCCGCGAGAACCCCGCCGAGGGGCGGCTGAAGTTTCAGTTCTCCGCCCGCGGCCACGAAGTGCCGCAACTAATCGCCGCCGCCCTGCTCGATCATCCCCACGACGGCGCGGGTGTCTATTACCGCTCCCGCCCGTTCATGCTGGGCGTTGGTCTGTCGCCATTCGAGTGCTTCGCCAGCGTGATGCACAAGACAGCCGGGGTGAGCGGCGGGCGGGACATCGGCGTGGTCTTCAACCACAAGCAGCCCGGCGGCGTGACCGTGCTGCCCGCCAGCGGCGATGTGGGGGCGCAGTACACCCCGGCAGTTGGTTGGGCGCAGAGCATTGCCTACCGCACCAGCCGGATGCAGCAGCGTGACTGGGACGGCGCAATCGCGCTCGCGCTGGGCGGCGACGGCTCGACCGCAACCAACGGCTTCTGGGCCGCGCTCAACATCATCACCCCGCACAACTACCCGATGGTGATCATGATTGAAGACAACGCCTACGCCCTCACCGTGCCGCTGCGCTACCAGACCTCAGGCCGCAGCGTTATTGATAATCTTGCCGCATTCACCGGCCTGAACCTGACCACCGTTGACGGCTGGCAGCCGCACTCGCTCTATCCGGTGCTGCGCGACTCGGTCGCCGCCGCCCGCGACAACGGCGGCCCCCAGCTGATCCACGTCCGCGTTCCCCGTCTTACCGGCCACAACTTCCAGGACAGCCAGCCCTACAAGAGTAAGCAGGAGCTTGAGCAAGACATGGCCCGCGACCCGCTCACCGCCCTCGCCAGCTATCTGCGCGACGAATATAGTGTCAACCCCAGTCAACTCAGCGACATCGAGGCGGCGACGCGCGAGCGGGTGCGGCTCACCGCCGAGGCCGCCTGGGAGCAGGGCGGCGAGCCAAAGCCGGAGGACGCTACCCGCCACCTGTTCGCCCCGCCCGCCGCGATTAAGGAGACTACGCCGAACAGTGAAGGTCAGCGAGTCACGATGCAGGCGGCAATCAACACCTGCCTGGCTGAGGAGATGGAGCGGGACAAGACCATCCTGGTCTTTGGTGAGGATGTGGGCAGGAGCGGTGGGGTGCATCGGGTCACTGACGGCTTGCAGAGCCGCTTCGGTGAGGAGCGGGTCTTCGACACCAGCCTGAGTGAGGAGGGTATCGTCGGTCGCGCGGTGGGCATGGCGGTCAATGGCCTCCGTCCGGTGCCGGAGATTCAGTTCCGCAAGTATGCCGACCCCGCTCACGAGCAGATCACCGATGCGGGTACTTTGCGCTGGCGCACCAATGGCCGCTTCAGCGCCCCGCTGGTGCTACGGATGCCGGTCGGCTACCAGCGGATGGGCGGCGACCCCTGGCACGCAGTCTGCGGCGAGGCGGTGTTTGCGCATCTTCCTGGCTGGCAGATCGCCTACCCCAGCAACGCCGCCGACGCAGTTGGCCTGCTGCGCACCGCGCTGCGCGGTGACGACCCAGTGCTGTTTCTCGAACACCGATACCTCTACGAACACGCCGCCGCCCGCCGCCCCTACCCCGGTACCGATTACCTGCTCCCCTTCGGCCAGGCGGCCACCGTCCGCGCAGGT
>QHBQ01000221.1 GCA_003243865.1 Candidatus Chloroheliales bacterium
GCCAGGTCCTTAGTTGCTTGTGTGAGCGCCTGTGCCTTGGCGTCGATCTGCGGCCCCATGTCAATCAGCACCAATCCTGCACCCGCGAACGCGCCCACGACCTGGGCGAGGATGTAGGGCAGAACCTTGCCCCAGGGTAGGTCGCCACGGGCGGCCAGCGCGATGGTTACGGCTGGATTGATGTGAGCGCCGCTCAGACCGCCAGCCACGTACACACCCATCACCACCGCCAGACCCCAGGCGAAGGTAATCATCAGCACATCGCCACGCCCGGTGACGAAACTGGCAACCACGCCATCACCGAAGGCGAGCAGGACGAGCGTGCCGAGGAACTCGGACACCAGCTCGCCCATTAGGGTATTACGCATCTGCATTACTTGACCCTCCTTTGTGTGAACCGGGCGCGCCGCACCGGGCGCAACCCTCCTTTTCTAGCTCCGTGTGTTTGGTCTGCTACGGGTACTTCAGGCTGCATTCTTCGCTACTTCGTCCCTCCCTTCCTTGTGATTGTAGATTGCGTATTAGATTAAAGGCTAAAGATTAAAGATTAAAGATGAAGCGGACTCGAACCTTATCTTCTTTCATCTTTAGTCTTTAATCTTTAATCTCAGTTTGTTGCTCCTCGACCACATCGAGATAGCGTTGCACCTGGCGCCCGCGCTCGGCGTCGTCCCAGTCCAGTTCGGCGGCCATCAGGCGGGCGACGGCGGGAGCGGCATCCACGCCCTGCGCCCAGTCCTCCAGCAGGATGCGAGTGCGGCGGGCGAGAACGTCGTCGAGGGTCAGGGCCATCTCATAACGGCAGGCGTAGACCACCTCGGCGAAGATGTAGGGCAGGTCAGCGACAATGCGGGTGGCAAGCTGTGGTTCGCTTTCGGCTATGTCGAGCAACGCCAACTGGTTCGCGCCGTAGAGGTCGAGTCGCTTCATTATGTCGGAAGCCAGGCCGAGTGCTATACCCCGCCGCTGCGCCTCCGCCTTCGCCTGCGGCCAGCCCATCGTGCCGGTCAGCGGCAGCCGTTCGGTGACGTGAACGCTGCGACTGCCGTCCAGCTTGTCAATGCGGTCAACCACATCCTGGGCCATCCGCCGATAGGTGGTGAGCTTGCCGCCGATAATGCTGACCATCCCCGCTGGCCCATCCACCACCGCATGGGTGCGCGATAGCTTACTGGAGGTGGCGGCGTGCTTGGCCTTGACCAGAGGGCGGTAGCCTGCCCACACGCTGATGATGTCGCTACGGGTCAGCTTGCAACTCATATAGCGGTTGACGTGGCGGAGCAGGTACTCGACGTCTTCGCTGGCGGCCAGAGGATGTTCGATATCGCCGCCCTCGGTGTCGGTGGTGCCAATCGTCACCCGCGCGCCCCAGGGAACGAGAAACAGCAGCCGCCCATCCTCGGTTTCCGGCAGCACGATTGCATCCTCACCTATCTTCAGCGTCTCGCGTGGCACCGTGATATGCACCCCCTTCGCTGGCTCGACGCTGATGGGCGCTTCGCGGCCAGTTAGGCTGGCGATGCGCTCGGCGAACACCCCACCCGCGTTGATGATATAGCGGGCGTTGACCTGATACTCACGTCCGCTGACGTGGTCGCAGATGGTCGCCCCGGCTACGTGGTCGCCGTCCATGCGGAAAGCTGTTACCTCGGCATAGTTGGCAATCAAAGCACCATGTAGCGCGGCGGTGCGAATCAGGGTGGTGGTCAGGCGGCTATCGTCGGTCTGCGCGTCGTAGTAGACAAAGCTCTGCTTCAGCCCGTTGCTGTTGAGGCAGGGCGCAATGCGGCGGGTTTGCTTCACGTTGATGGGGCGGAAGCGGCGAATGCCCAGCCGCCCCGACATCGTGTCATACATGAACAGCCCGGCCATCAGCATCAGGCCGAGGCCGATGCGGCGCGGTGGCACGAAGGGGATACCCAGTGGGCGTTTGGCGTCGGCATAGAGGGGTAGCACGAAGCCGAGCGGCGCGACCAGGTAAGGGGCGTTGCGCATCAGCAAGCCGCGCTCGACCAGCGCCTCACGCACCAGGGCGAAATCGAACTGCGGCAGATAGCGAATGCCACCATGCACCAGCTTGGTAGATTTGCTGCTGGTGCCGCTGGCGAAGTCGGCTCGTTCGACCAAGGCAACGCGGTAGCCGCGCGCGGCGGCATCCAAAGCGCTGCCCGCGCCAGTGACGCCGCCGCCGACCACTAGCACATCAACTTGCTCCTGCGCCATCTGCGCCAGGTTGGCGCTGCGGGTTGCGCTCGACAATCCCTCCATTAGCTCGCTCCTTTGCGGTTAATGCGTGTTGCCATTGTAGATGATGAATATAAAAATCTCATAAAGATACCATAACAGTACCATCACAAACTGTGCGGCAAATCTTACAATACCGTTATGGCTTCTTTACGAAATCTTTATAGTTTTCTTCTACAATGATTTCGTCAGCGCACCTGCCTGTGATTGCAGACCGCTGGGTCCAGGGTTGCTGTGTGGCGATCAGCCACAATCTTCAATCTTCAATCTTCAATCTTCAATCCGGCGCGGGGGGGCAGGAACGTGGTTGGCATCGTGCTGGTTTCGCATAGCGAGAAGCTGGTGGAGGGGCTGGCCGAGTTGCTGGCCCAGTTGTCGTCCACGTCGGTGCCGCTCGCCTATGCGGGAGGCGCGGCCAGCGGCGACTTGGGCACCTCCGCCGACAAAATAGCGGTGGCGCTGCGCCAGGTTTACAGCGATGACGGCGTGATTGTGCTGCTTGACATGGGCAGCGCGGTACTCAGCGCCGAGGTGGCAATCGAAGGCTTGAGCAACGAGCAGCAGCAGCGGGTCAAGATGAGCGACGCCCCACTGGTCGAGGGCGCGGTGTTGGCGGTGATCCACGCCGCGATGGGCCAGTCGCTGGCGCAGATTATGGAAGCGGTTGAGGCAGCGCGCAATATGCCCAAGAACATCGGCTAGAGGGAGGCCAGCGATGCAGAGCGCAACAGTAGTGCTGACCGACCCGGTGGGGCTGCACGCCCGGCCCGCCGCCGAACTGGTGCAGACTGCAGCCCGCTACAAAGCGGATATCAGCCTGGAACACGGCAGCCGCAAGGCTAATGCCAAGAGTATCATCATGGTGCTGGCGCTGGGCGCCAGGCAAGGCGCCGCGGTCGAGGTCAAGGCCAACGGTGAGGACGAGTTTGAAGCCGTCGCCGCGATTGTAAAGCTGCTGGCACGGAACAACGAGAAAGGGGAGGAGCGCAAGTGAAGAAGCTGATCAACAACGTGGATAACGTGGTCAAGGAGGAGCTGGAGGGCATCGCCGCCGCCCATCCTGACCTGGTACGGGTAGATATAGAGAATCAGGTAGTTATTCGCGCCGACGCGCCGGTGAAAGGCAAGGTTGGGGTGGTGAGCGGCGGTGGTAGCGGCCACGAGCCGATGCACGGCGGCTTCGTCGGCAGGGGGATGCTCGACGCCGCCTGCGCGGGCCAGGTGTTCACCTCTCCGGTACCTGACCAGATGATGGTGGCAACCAAGGCGGTTGACGGCGGTGCGGGCGTGCTGCACATCGTCAAGAACTACACCGGCGACATCATGAACTTCGAGATTGCCGCCGAGATGGCGCAGGCTGAGGGCATCAACGTCGAGGCGGTGGTGATCAACGACGATGTTGCGGTGCAGGACAGCCTCTACACTGCAGGGCGGCGCGGCGTCGGCAGCACCGTTCTGGCCGAGAAGATCGTCGGCGCGTTGGCCGAGAGCAAGGCTGACCTGCACGCAGTTGCCGAGATGTGCCGCAAGGTCAACAGCATGGGCCGCAGCATGGGCATGGCGCTGACCAGTTGCACCGTGCCAGCGGCAGGCAAGCCGACCTTCGACCTCGGCGACGATGAGATGGAGATCGGCATCGGCATCCATGGCGAGCCGGGGCGCAAGCGGATGAAGCTGGCCCCCGCCGACGAAATCACCGAAATGCTGACTACGCCAGTAGTGGACGACCTCGGCCTCAAGCAGGGCGACCGCGTCATCGCCATGGTCAACGGCATGGGCGGCACCCCGCTCATTGAACTGTACATCATCTACCGCAAGCTCGACCAAATCCTCAAGGGCCAGGGCGTAAGCATTGCCCGCAAGCTGATCGGCAACTACATCACCTCGCTGGAGATGGCGGGCTGCTCGATCACGCTGCTCAAGGCGGATGATGAGATGCTCAAGCTGTGGGATGCACCAGTGCATACCCCGGCGCTGCGCTGGGGAGTGTTAGCCGATTTAAGATTGCAGATTTAAGATTGCAGATTACAGAGCTACTATCATAATCTGCAATCTTAAATCTGCAATCTGCAATCTCTGGCGGTCTGTGCTATACTTGCCGCAGAGAACAAGCGGAAGGGGCTTAAGTCAGATGGAGATGAACAGCGCAATGGTGGTCAAGTGCCTGAACCTGATTGCCGACGCCATCCACGAGCAACGCCAGTACCTGACCGACCTGGACGCCGCGATTGGCGATGGCGACCATGGCATCAACATGGATCGCGGCTTCAGCACAGTGCGCGCCAGGCTGGAAGGTTCGACCGAGCAGAACATCGGCGCGACGCTCAAGCTGGTGGGCAGCACGCTGGTCTCTACCGTCGGTGGCGCCAGCGGGCCGCTCTACGGCACCGCCTTCCTGCGCGCGGGCGCGGCGCTCGAGGGCAAGGAGTCGCTAGCCCTTGATGATGTGTGTGCGGCAATGGACGCGGCGGTGGGTGGCATCATGCAGCGCGGCAAGGCAACCACCGGCGAGAAGACAATGCTCGATGCGCTGGTACCCGCCCAGGAAGCGCTGCGGCAGGCGCAGGGCGAGGGCGCAACTATCCCCACCGCGCTGCTGCGGGCAGCAGAAGCGGCGGAGGCGGGCGCGAAGGCGACCATCCCGATGCTGGCAACCAAAGGCCGCGCCAGCTACCTCGGCGAACGCAGTATCGGCCACCCCGACCCCGGTGCCACCTCAGCCGCGCTGATGCTTCGCATCGTGGCAAACGCGCTGGCGGGGTGACGACGAGCCTGAAGATGAGCCTAAAGATTATAGATCATAGATTATAGATGAAGTGGATTTGCATTTGCATTCGTTCTTCTTTAATCTTTAATCTTTAATCTTTAATCTTTGACCTTAAAGCTATGGAAACGAGGCAAGGCATCCCCGCCGTCGGCGGCGTAGGCATCGGCCCGCTGGTAACCTACCGGCGGGCTAATCTTAATGGCGCGAACGCGCCGTTCGCGGCAGGCAAGAGCGAGCGCGAACGGCTTGACGCCGCGCTTGAAGCGGCCAGCAGCGAACTGACCGCCCTGGCCGCCAGCGTGCAGGCCGAACTGGGCGAGGAGCAGGCGGCCATCTTCGAGGCCCAGGCCATGATTGCTACTGACCCCGCTCTGCACGACCGCGCGGCACAGCTTATCGCCGCTGGCAGCGATGCGCCGGGCGCAATCAAGGCAGCGGGCGAGGAGTACGCGGCGATGCTCGCCAGCCTGGAAGACCAGTACCTCAGCGAGCGCGCCGCCGATGTCCGCGACGTTGCCGCCCGCATCGAGCGCATTCTGCGCGGCCAGCGCGAGAGCCTGCCAACCCTTACCCAGCCTTCAATACTGCTTGCCGATGACCTTACCCCCTCGGAAACCGCCACCCTCGACCCCAGA
>QHBQ01000057.1 GCA_003243865.1 Candidatus Chloroheliales bacterium
CTTTTCTAGTTGGATGACGGTGAGGCTATCATTTGCTTCTTCAGGTTCATTGCTATATTCTTTCCGCCATACAATACGAGCAAGCAGCAGCCAAAGTAGCAGCACTGCCAGTCCGTGATAGCTCGCCCCAACCCGATCCAGCCCCACTGCGTAGTTGCCCACGAACTCGTACCGCCCGCCGTAGCCGATGAGGGCAAAGGCGATGCCGAACAGTAGCTTATCGCGCCCCTCCCACCGGGAGGGGCTGGGGATGGGTGAGCGAGGCACAATTTGCTCCCCCTCCCAGCCTCCCCCTTTGGGGGAGGGGTGATTTTGCCCCAGCCAGAGCAGCAGCCCCACGAAGCAGGGCAGCAGCACCGTCTCGTAGTGCATCCAGGCAAAGGGTATTATCAGCAAGCCGAGCGCCAACGCTAGCAGATAGGGAAACAGTGCATGCCGCTCGATCAACTCTGTAGGGGCGTGATTTATCACGCCCTCCCCGCCCTGGCGATTGCTTTTCCCCGAACGCCATATCAGCCAGGCGGTAAGCGCAATCAACAAGGTAAGCACGGCGTAGGCCAGCGGCGTCACCCACCAGGCACCCGCTGGGCGATGTTCGAGGTTGACTTCGCTGACCGCCAACCGCCCGACCATCGCATAGATGCTTTGGTTGGAGACGCCCTCATCCGCGCCGCCGCCAATGCTGGGAAAAATCTGCGTCCAGTAGAAGCTGAACGTATCCCAGCCGAGCAGCGGGATGGGTAGCAGCGCGAGAGCGACGAATCCAACCGCCAGCCCGCCCAAGCTGCGCCAGCCACGCCGCTGCATCGCCCAGGGCAGTGCCATCGTGGCGGGGAAGAATTTGAGCATCACTGGCAGGGCCAGCGCCAACCCGGCGGCGAAGGGGCGACCCTGACGTATCAGCCAGAGCGCGACCGCAATGCCCAGCAGGATGATAACATTGAACTGGCCCCAGGCCAGCGTCTCGGCCACCTGCTCGCTCATCAGCGCCAGCCAGAGCGCCGCGCCGCCCGCTGCACTGAACAGCCGCACCCCGAACGCCCGCAAGGTGACGTAGAAGGCAAGCGCGTAGAGCAGTTCGTTGCCGATGCGCCACCATAGCAGCGTCTGCTCGAAGCTCCAGCCGAGGGCGATTTGCGGTAGCAGGAAGTAGCCAAACAGCGGCGGCAGCTTGACCGCGGTGCCGGGGCGGAGCAGCGCATCTTCGAGACTGTAGGGGCTGCCGCCCGCCCGCCAGTTTATCAGCGCGTCGTAATCCTGCTTCAGGTCAATCCCGCCATAGAGATTGTGGCTGAAGACGTAGGCGTGGCTGGCGAGATAATAGGCGACGGCGGCGGCGAGGAAGATGACCAGGGTGGCTCGCCGCAGCCGCGCTGCATCATCGCGCCAGACAAAGTAGGCGGCCAACAGCGCCACTCCGCCGATGATTGCGGCGTAGAGCAGCACCCCCTCTGGCCCGGCTGCCGCCCGCCCATTCAGCAGGTCGCTGAAGTTAACCCTATCCCAGACCACTTGCGCGACGGCAGCGACGGGGTAGAGCAGCGCGGCGTAGGTCAGCGGCAGCAGCGGCCCGCCGCCTAGTTTCCCACTGAGGCCGTCCGCCGCCTTGAGCGCCAGCCAGCCGCCCCCAGCAATCACCAGCCAGCCGACCAGATAAGGCGCAACCTGCGCTCGCGCCAGCGCGAGACTGAGGGCAATACCCAGCCCTACTGCGAGTCCGGCAGCCACGCCCAGCCACCAGCGCCCACTCAAGCGCGTCACCAGACCATAGACCGCCAGGGCAAGCAGCGCAACGATTGCGACCCGCGCCAGCGCAAATGGCAGGCTGACATCCTCCAGCCGCACCGCGCTAATGAATACGCCGAGGTTGCGGCTGTCATCCTTGGGGGTGAAGGTTTCGCTGTTAATGTACAGATAAGAGTCGTCGAGGCGCAAGTCGCGGGCGGGCAGCGCGATGGAATAATCCTTCAGGTTGGCATCGGGCGCGAACTTGGCGAGTGGCTGGCCGTCGAGATTGAGGTAGACGTTCGGAGGCGGCTGGCCGGGATTGCGCGGCGCGGCCATAGTCACCACCAAGCGGGATGCGCCGCCCACCTCGCTCCAGGGCAGCCGCAGCAGCGCGGCATCGCTGCTCCACGCCCCACCCACCCCCTCAGGAGTACGCTCGGCGGGGTAGAAGCCGACGCTGTAGATGCGCTCCAGCTTGGCCGCATCACCGAAGCGGAAGGCAAACGGTTCGCTCCAGCCAAGCAACGCCGCTCCGCCCGCGACTACGGCTATCACCAGCGCGCCAACCAGCTTCATCCTGCCGCTCAACATATGCGCTATTATACTCTGCGCTAATTGCTTACGCAAAGCAAGGCGTGAGGCATGAGGCATGAGTGGGCAATGAAGTGTGGCGGTGGCTTAGAGTGAGCAGAGAATAGGCAAGGCCAGCCAGCGGATTTGTAACAGCGGATGAAGCGGATTTGGGGTAGCGTAGGCGCGCATGGCATACGCCCAGTTGCCCGGCGGTGCTGCCCATCGTGACCAGTAACCTTGCCTCACCCTTTCCGCGTCTTCCGCGTCGTTTCCGCGTTTTCCGTGGTTCTAACCCCATCCACACTACCCACAACGCTGACTACAGGCGCGATGGTTAGTCTGGCAGGGCGTACGCGATTCGCCCCTACATCAAGAT
>QHBQ01000272.1:0-3629 GCA_003243865.1 Candidatus Chloroheliales bacterium
TTCGTTGACTACAACCATTCGCCGATCTCCTTCCTGCTGACCAGCATCGCCATTCCCAACGCCAGCCTGTTCGGGATTATGATTTCGCTGACTGAGCTGATCGTCGGCGTACTGGTGATACTGGGCCTGTTCACCAGGCTGGCAGCGCTGGTTGGCCTGCTGCTCAACACCACCTTGTGGCTGACTGCCAGTTGGGGGCAGCAGCCGTTCTACACTGGCTGGGACTTGCCCTATATGTTCGGCTGGCTGACCCTGCTGCTGGCTGGGGCGGGGCCGTTCTCGCTGGATCAGCGGCTAATGGCAAGATCGTTCGGCCCGCTAACGGTTAGCGAGGAGCGGCGCAACTTCCTGGTGCGCGGCGGCGCGACTGTCGGCGTGCTGCTGGCGCTGGCAATCGGTGGCGGCGTAGCAATTACCGGCCTGCTCAGTCGCGGCGGTAGCAGCAGCAGCGGAGGCAACCCAGCCACTGGCGGCCAGGGAGGGAGCGGGACGCAGCCAGCCGTACCCTCACCCACCCAGACAGGGTCAAGTGGTGCTACACCGCAGGGTGGGGCGGCGGGTACGCCCGCATCTTCACCAGCTGGGAGCGGAAACATCCAGCCGGAGAGTACCCCAGCGGGCGGACCAACCGACACTCCCCTGGCCGCGGCGACCGCCTTGCCCGCTGGCGGAGTGGCGATTGCTAAAATTAGCGATATCCCAGCTGGCAACGGCGCGAGGTTTGTCAACCCTACAACTCAGGAAGATGCCTGGGTTATCCATCTAAGCAGTGGTGATTTCGTCGCCTTCAGTGCAATCTGCACTCACGCTGGCTGCTCGGTCAACTACAACTCTGGGCAGAAGCTGTTCATCTGCCCTTGCCATGGCTCTGAGTACGACCCGGCCAACAACGCCGCAGTAGTGCGGCGACCAGCGCCCAAGCCACTGGCGAAGATCCAAATAAGGGTTGACCAGGCTAGTGGCAACATTTATTATGTGAGCGGTTAGCGATGCTGATATAAATCCAGATGGCGCGGGCGGCTAGTAGAGATATTAGCAGTGCCTTAGTGACGAGGGTGGGGCGGACACCGTTAGCGTGCCGCACCACCAAGAGACATAACGCTAGCAATACCACAAAGGAGGGTACCATGAAGCGACTGGTAAGGATAGGTGCAGTGCTGATGTTGATGGCGCTGATCGGCGCGCCAATGGTTGGTGGCGCAGCCCTGGCGAATAAAGCAGCGGCCCCGCTGGGCGCAACCATCACCATCGAGCAGAAGGACAAACAGTTCGTGCCGAAGACTGTTACCATCAACGTTGGCGACACGGTAATGTTCGTCAACAAGGATACGGTGGAGCACACCGCGCAGGCCAGCGATGGTAGCTGGGCCTCCGATGACATGGCCGCTGGCGCAGCCTTCAGCCACACATTCAACGCCGCTGGCACTGTCAACTTCTACTGCAAGTATCACGGCTCGGCGCAGGGCACCGGGATGTCGGGTACGATCACCGTGGTTGCGGCAGCGGGGGGCGCGACCGGCAACACCAGCCAGCCCACTATGCCGCAAACTGGTAATGGGGGCAGCGCTGCTAACCTGTGGCTGTTCGCCATGATAGCCGTACTGCTGCTCGGAAGCGGCCTGCTGCTGCTGAGACGACGCGCGGCCTAACTGTAAGGCAAGGGCTAACCAGGTAGCAGGGATTGCAGATGCAGTCCCTGCTTTTTGTGCCTCTTGCCCCCCACCCGTAATATCGGTATAATAGCGGGCGTCAGTCTTGATCCGGCAGCACCACTTTGCCTGGAAAGGTCCGTACCCGCTTGCCCACACCTGTTGTGCCAACTACATCCGCTCCGCCCAAGCCGCCCCCGCGACGGCGCGCCATCGTCGCTACCCTGTTGCTGTTCGCCCAGATCGTTGCGCTGATCTTCGAGTGGCAGTGGCTGGCCCCGCCCGCCGCTGCCGATGTCAGCGCCGCAGCGGGCATCAGCCTGAGTGGGGCGACCGCCGCGCCCAACTCCAATCAGCCGCGCCTCATCCCCTTCACTGATGTGAACCCCTACGGCGTCAATATCTTCCTGCAAGACGAGGTGGAGGACTACAAGAAGGAACTGACCATGCAGCAGGTCAGCGACCTGGGGGCTGGTTGGGTCAAGCAGCAATTCCCCTGGGACGAGCTTGAGTTCAGCAAGGGCAAGTTCTTTGACGAGAAGAACAACAAGGACGCCTGGCAGAAATTCGACCAGATTGTGGCGTTGGCCGAGAAGTACCACCTGCGCATCATTGCCCGCCTCGACCGTGCGCCAGCGTGGGCGCGACCGCCGGGCAGCAGCCCTGGCGCACCGCCCAGCAATCTCAGCGACTATGCCGATTTCGTCGCTGCCTTCATCAAGCACTATCGAGGGCGCATCAACTTTATCCAGGTCTGGAACGAGCCGAACCTGACCAGCGAGTGGGATACTGGCAAGCCGGTTGACCCCGCTGCCTACGCTGCGCTGCTGAAGGCCGCCTATCAGCGGGTGAAGCAGGTTGACCCCAACGTAGTAGTGCTGGCCGCGCCGCTGGCGATGACTACCGAGCAGACATCGCTGCGCGGCAACATGGAGGACATCTCCTACCTGAGCGGGATGTACGCCGCTGGGGCCGCCCCTTACTTCGATATCCTCGCCGCCAACGGCTACGGGCTGAACGACCCGCCCGACAAGCGGGCCGCGTTCGACCGGCTCAACTTTGGCCGCGCCAGTCTGATGCGGGCAGTGATGGCCCAGAACCACGACGAACTGAAGCCGGTCTGGTTCGACGAGTACGGCTGGAACGCCGCGCCCGACAGCATCCCCCCCGACCAGCGCATCTGGGGCCAGGTCAGCCGCGAGCAGCAGGCGACTTATACGGTGCAGGGCATCGAGGGGGCGGCGCGGCAGTGGGATTGGGCGGGGGTGTTCAACATCTGGTACTTCCGCCAGGTCGGCACCCTCCCGCCCACCTCCGCCGAATACTACTTCGATATGGTCAACGTGGACTTCACCAGGGAGCCGGTCTACGGTGCGGTGCAGGCCACCGCCCATCACTGGCAGGTGGCGGGCGCGGGCTACCACGAGGAACTGAGCGGCGGGGTACAGCCGAACGCCACCTGGCCGCTGCGCCTCAACAAGCAAGCCAGCGGTGGCGCATACCTACAAGTTCCCGTCGCGGGCGCAACCAGCGCTGCGCCGCTCCGTCTTACCTTTGTGGGCAACAAACTCGACCTGATTACCTATGGCGATGTCGGCACCCTCTACCCGCTACTCGACGGCGGCAGCGATGGGCTGGCCGCCGATTTGCCGCACGACGCGAACGGGCCATACATCCGCGCCAGCGGCAGCCAGACAATCACGGTGGTGAGCGGGACGAGTGACCAGTTGCCGCTCCAGCAGCACGTGCTGACCTTGCGGGCGGCGGAGCCGGGCGCGACGGGCGGGCTGGACGCCTACATCGTGGGCGCGGCGCGTTCGTACATCCTGTTCTATGCATTGAGCGGCGCGCTGGCCCTGACCCTGCTAGCCACGCTGCTCTACCTGCGGCGCAGCTTGAGGCGAACCGCGCAATGAGGCCGCATCGCTTGCGCCCGCCTCAGGTGCGCTACACCACCCTAACCGTGATCCTGGCCTTCCT
>QHBQ01000272.1:3706-4284 GCA_003243865.1 Candidatus Chloroheliales bacterium
GCCCGCGACCTCAATCCGCTGGGGGTCAACACCTTCCTTGACCAGGAGGTTGACCGCGCCAACGTCTATCACAGCCTGAAGATGATTGCGGGCGGCGGCTTCCACTGGGTGCGACAAGGCATTGCCTGGAACGACATCGAGATCAGCGCCAAAGGCAATTTCACCGATACTCGTGAACCCACCCACCCCCAATCCTCCTGGGACAAGTATGATTTCATCGTGGACGAGGCCAACAAGCTCAACCTCGAGATTATCGCCCGCCTCGACTCCCCTCCCGACTGGGCGCGCACCCCCTGCGATGTCAACGGCCTGCCCGCCGGTTGCGACGACCTCAAGAAGTACAGCAAAGGGCCGCCCACTAATTACAATGACTACGGCGACTTCGTCTATGCAGTAGTCAGCCACTACAAGGGGCGACTGCGCTACTTCCAGATCTGGAACGAGCCGAACCTGGAGGGCGAGTGGGGCGGCAAGCCGATCAACGCTGCCGACTTCACCCGCCTGCTGAAGATTGCTTATACTCGCGCCAAGCAGGCCAACCCCGACGCGGTTATCATCATGCCCGGCCTGGCCCCCAC
>QHBQ01000118.1 GCA_003243865.1 Candidatus Chloroheliales bacterium
GGCCTGCGTGCCGACCCCGACTATGCCGCCACCGTCGCCCGCTACAACGCGCCGGTTATTATCATGCACATCCAGGGTACACCCGCTACGATGCAGCAGAACCCCCACTATGACGACCTGCTCGGCGAGGTGATTGCCTGGTTGCGCGAGGGTATCAACATCGCCACCACCGCCGGTATAGCCCGCGACAAGATCATCGTAGACCCCGGCATTGGTTTCGGCAAGAGCTTCGACCACAGCCTTGAACTGCTGCACCGTCTCGGCGAACTGCGTTCGCTAGGCCAGCCGATCCTGGTCGGCACTTCGCGCAAGGGGTTCATCGGCCGCATTCTCGGCAACCTGCCGCCGGAAGAGCGCGTCTTCGGCACCGCCGCCACCGTCGCCCTCAGCATCGTGGGCGGCGCAGACATCGTGCGCGTTCACGACGTTGCCGCCATCAGCCAGGTGGTCAAGGTGGCCGATGCGATCGTGCGCTATGCGCCCCCACCCCCCCCCTCCCCCATTTCGGGGGAGGGGGAGACTATAACTCCTCCCTCATTGGGGGAGGCAGCATCACCTCCCCTCCCACCGGGAGGGGCTGGGGGTGGGCAATGAGCAAGGCATACCTAGGCCTCGGCTCGAATATCGGCGACCCGGTCGCCAACCTTAATGCCGCTGTTAACTTGCTCGATCGCAGCGGCGCAATCGCCGTCCTCGCCCGTTCACGCTGGTACGGCAGTGCGCCGGTTGGCTACACCGACCAGCCCGACTTCGTCAACGGCGTCATCGAAGTCAGCACTACCCTCAGCCCCGAAGCGTTGCTCACCGCGGTGAAGGAGATTGAGCAGCGCCTGGGCCGCACCCCGACGGTACGCTGGGGGCCACGTCTGATTGATATTGACATCCTCGACTACATCGCCGATAATGGCGAGCGGGTGGTACGCAGCGAACGCCCAATCACTCCTCACCCCAGTATGCATCAGCGCCGCTTCGTGCTCCAGCCCCTCGCCGAACTCGCCCCCGACTGGCGGATGCCTGATGGTCGCAGCATCAACGAGTTGCTGGCTAACGTGCAAGATCAGCAAGTCTGGCCGACAGACGCCTCCATGAGCGAATGAAGCCAGCCAACGGACTGTTCAACGGACAACCGGAATAAACGGAAAGATACGGTGGCAAAAAGCCGTTCCCGCCGGGGCTAATCCTAACCCGTATATTGGATTGATTTGTTAATCTATGCAGCAAGGAGCGCCAACATTGTCGTAGGGGCGAATCGCATACACCCTGGTGCAGCGCTCTTATGCTTATCGTGAGCAAGCAATGGAAGAGCAACTAACCACCCCATATCGTACCGTCCCGCCCTTCGGTCAGTGGGCCGAGTGGATTGTGTTCTGGCGCAGGCGGATTAGGGACAATCCTGAGCTAGCCAGCAATCTGGTTCACTTTTATCAGCTTGCCTTCGAATGGTTGCCGGAGCCAGCTTTCAGCCGCGCATGGTTCGGCGCACACTCAAACTGCATCAGCCTGACGCTGGGCAATATGTGGCTGGCCTGCATTGGCTCCTGGCGCGGTGGCGAGGTGGAACTGCTAGTAGACGACCCTACGCTTTGGCGCGAACCGGGCGTGCCACTGCCTTCGATGGAAAGGTATGTGCCGCTCGGCCTGGCCGCCTGGCCAATGCAGCGCGTCGGATTCGTGAACCAAAAGCTCAGTGTGTGGCGCTCCTATGCCCGCGCCGCAGAAAAGATTTGGGCCGCACCGATCTCGCGCAACGAAATCTCTACCGTGCTACAGAACAAGCGCCGCCTGCCCGGCCTGCTGGGCGATACGACATCTCCGCCAGAGGGAGCGGCAATCATTACTCCTCCCCCACCGCGGGAGGCTGGGAGAGGGTCCGAGTAATGCGTTACCTCGAAGTGCGCCGCCACAGTATGCGGGTCAAGCCCGGCGACCATCTATCGCAGGCGGGGGTCAGCCTCGCCCGCAAGGTGGGCAATAGCATCGGACCATTTGCCTATGTCGTCGCCAGCCCGCTCGTCCGCGCCGTCGAGACTGCCATTGCGATGGGCTTTGCGGTTGATGAGCAACTGCCCGGTCTGGCCGCCGAGATGGGCGCAGCGCTCGAGCAGGAGGTCGCCTGGGACGCCGGTTTCGCTGCCTTTGCCCAAGCCATCGCGCTCGGTCGCGCCACCGCCGACTACGCCGCGCGTCAAGCAGACCTCTGGCGCAGCATCGTCAGCAAGATACCCGACGGCGCATCCGCGCTGGCAATTTCTCACGGTGGTATAATCGAGGCAGGCGCAATCGGCTGCCTGCCAGATGCCGACCACGCTAGCTGGGGCGGGGCTTGCGGGTACTGCGAAGGGGTGCAGTTGGGGTTCGATGGGGAGAGGTTTGTTAGTGTTGAGGTGCTGCCGGTGAAACAACCAACATCTTTAGCCATTTCTACTTGGCATAGGCTAGCGTTGTGTAACCGCCAAGTTGGGCTAGCAGTGGGTTTGAGGAGCAATATCTATGGAGAGATTTTCTTACTTGGGGCAGTGGTGGATGCCTGAACACCCCGAAGATAAGCTATCTGGTACGTTGGCCTTTTCAACTACCGACGGCCTAAAGCTGAGTTTGGTTGGAATGCTCAATGTGGCTACCAGTTCAGATGATAACAGCTTGGGTGCTTGTGATATCATTGTCGGAGAGACAACCGACCACCGCCATATCACTCTAGAACAATGCGCTAGGGTCAACTTGCGTGGTGGAAATAGCCTTAGCTCTGAGCAGTACCTTGTGCGAAGAGCTTATATGGGTGTGGAGTTTGTAAAGCTCGAAGATGTTAAGTTTTATAAAATAATTGTTGGATACTCATACTTGGCTGAATGGGCCAGCCCTGAAATGACCTCCCTACATGATACTCATCAGGGATTTAGTACTTACAAGGTAAGCCATAGCTTGTCTGACAAGGCCGCAGAGTTTATCGAGAATACGGAGATTAGCAAAACATCGGTGGTTTATCGGATCAAAGCTGCGACAGGTGCTATTAGAAGTTGGGAGTCGGGAGTTGAACCTTCTGCTTGGTTTGTTGTACAGTCGACAAAAGAACTTGATCTTGATAGCTTTTTCTCAAGGTTCATAGATCCATTCGGCTCGATGCTCGCAATCACTACTGATAGGCCTGTCAGTTTGATTGATGTGCTTGTTTACTCGCGAGAGGGAGAAGTTTTCACTTTCGACCCAGCACAACTGCAGCCTAGGAATTACTTTGATATATCCTTTAGCCAAAGTGATGTGAATGCAAAGCTGGCTAGAGTTGTATTCAGAGATAGCAAGTACTCGCTCCGACCTGCTCGACCTATCACAGATAGGTCAGATATGCTCTTTATGCTCAATGATGTACAAGATTTCAAGGAGCTTATGGAGAAGAGCATTAGGCTTCGCGAAGAATTGGATATTGTTTACAGCCTATTTGTGGGTGTTGATATTAACTCTATGCTCTCGTCAGTGTCGAGCCAGGAACAGGCCTTCGTTAACCTGACGCAAGCCGCTGAAGTGTATCATAGAAGACGTTGTGAAGCTGAAGCTAGAAGAAACTCTGAGACGCCAGAGAACTCTCACCTGAGGAGGAGACGGGTAAATGAGGTTTGGCCTGAAGACGAACATAGGAGAAGCGTTAATGAGATAAAGAAGGTAATAAAGAAGAATCTCAATTATTATCATGGATGGCTTAGTGCTAAATTGAGTTACTCGAATGATCCCACTCTCAAGCAGCGTATCACTCAGCTAGTGGAAATAGCAATAAGCTCAATGCCCTCAATGCTTGTCCAGATGCTGCCAGATGAGCAAGTAAGGAAATGGTTTATTGACGCGATCGTTGATACAAGGAACTACCTTATGCACCGTGAACTTCGCCCCCAGTCTCAGGTAGCCAACCTGACTGAGATGTATTACATAACTCTTACCCTATATTTCCTTGTGCAGATGTATCTTCTATGTGAGCTAGGATTCTCGGTTGAGATTAGCTCTGAACTAATTCTGAGAAGCAAACAATTTACCGACATCTGGTGGGGAACCAGTCATTTCAGAAAGATGATTAAAAGTAAGGTGGATGGATCAGGAACAAAGCGTTTAATCATGAATACTTACACCATCCGCGCGCACCGCCCCACCGACGAACCCACCATCGCCTGCCTGATGCACGCGATGTACGCTGAGGGCGACGGCATCCGCAGCATTGATGACGACAAGATTGCCTACAGAATGAATATGAAGACACATCAGCAAGGGCGTGATAAATCACGCCCCTACAATAGCGGCAATGTAGGGGCGCAATTCATTGCGCCCCATCGCCCGCACATTCGGGTTGCCCTGATTATTGCCCTGCTGCTCACCCTACTGGCCCTGCCGAGTAGCCGCGCCCAGCAGCAACCTGCCTCCGGCCTGCCACTGGCGACCTACAGCCTGGCCTTCGATAACGTGCTGCGCGGCACGCTCTATGCAGGCGCGGCGGACGGCGTGTACAAGTCGGGCGACAGCGGCAAGACGTGGCAGCGGGCGGGGCTAGCGGGCAGCACTGTCTACGCGGTGTTGCCCGATCCGCGCGAAAGCAACCTGCTGTTCGCCGCCGCTGATGGTGGCGTATTCGTCAGCGGCGACGGCGGCAATAGCTGGCAGCCTGGCCTGCGGCTCGCCCCCAGCCTGGCGGCCTATGCCCTCGCCGCCGACCCCAGCGCCAAACCGGCTACCATCCTCGCCGCTGCGGATGGCGGCGTCTATGTCAGCCATGACCGCGGCGCGTCCTGGCAACTGGCGGGCCTTGATGGTCAGCGGCCTACCAGCCTCGTCTTCGACGGCCTTCACGGCACTGCCTACGCAGGCGACGGCTTCAACCTCTATCGCTCCGACAATGGCGGTGCCTGGCAGCTGGTCAGCGGGCTGGTCAAGATCGCCAACGCAGTCAATGGCATTGCGGTCAATGGGCTGGCGGTGGACAGCAACGCCCATGTGGTTTACGCCGCCACCCAGCGTGGGCTTTACAAATCGGCGGACGCAGGCCAGAACTGGATTGAACTGGGCGAAACCACCCGCTGCGCCTTCATCGCCCTGCTGACCGGCAGCAGCCGCACCCTCTACGCCAGCTTCAACGGACTACTCAAGTTCAGCACCGACGAGGGCAATAGCTGGAAGCCGCTTGCCACCGCACCCGCCGCCACCGTCCACGCCGCTGCGCTCACCCTTGACGGTGTGACCTGGTTCGCCACTGGCGCGGGTCTGCTACAACAGCAGGGTGATGCCCTGGCCCCCGCCCTCAGCGGCGACACAGCGATTACCGCCCTGGTTGTCGGCCAGGTGCGCCCTAGCGGGGGCCAGCTTGAGGAGGACGATTTTACGGTTGCGGGCGGCCACCTCTATCGCTCCAGCGATCAAGGCCAGCATTGGGTGGCGATACCTGCCACCCTGCCCGCGCCGGTCAATGCCGTGCTACTCACCCAGGGTCAGCTTGTGGCTGCCACTGCCAGCGGGCTATACGCCAGCGACGACATCGGGGCCACCTGGCTGCGCAGTGATACGCCCGCCTGCGCGGCGTTCACCTCACTGGCGCTGAATCCCAATCAGCCGACCAATCTGTATGCCGGTTGCGCCTTCGGCGGTGTATACGCCTCAAAGGACCGCGGCCTGTCCTGGCAACCGCTTGGCGGCACCGGTCTGCCTGCCGCTCCCGCCAGTGTTGTGGTTGACCCTACCGCCCCGGCTACCCTGCTGGCGATGCTCCCCACCCACCCCCAGGCTGCTGTCTATCGCTCGGTGGATGGCGGCGAACACTGGCGCAGTGCCGCCCTCGGCCTGCCTGCCGACACCGCTCCCGTCGCGTTGGCGATTGCGCCCCAGCCCGCGCCAAGCCGCCTCGGCCTGCTTGCCAGCGAACCCTCACCCGCCACCCTCTACCTCGCTTCCACCGAGGGCCGCCTCTTCGCCAGCGCCGATGCCGGGCGTAGCTGGCAGCCGCTAAAGTTGCTCCCGCCCGCTCACTATGCCGACCTCAAGCTGGTCCCCGGCCAGTTCGCCTCGCTCTATCTCGCTACCAGCGCAGGTGTCTACAACTCGCCCGATGCCGGCCTGAGTTGGCGACAGGTCAGCAGCACTCCTGCCCGCCAGCTTGCTTTCATCGGCGCGGGCGCGGATATGCGGGTGGTGGCGGTGACTGGCGGCGGCACACCCTTGCTCAACATAGGCAACGCGGTGATCGCCGCGTCTGCTAGTGTTGCCTCACCCGGCGCTCATCTCAGTGACCCTGCGCCGCCTGCCTTCGGCGCGGTCAACTTCCCTGCCCCAGGCAACGCCAACGCCCTCTACGTCCTTGAAACCCATCACAACCTGCAAGGCGACTTCCTGCGCTTCTGGCAGAAGTATGATGGCCTGCGCGTGTTCGGCTACCCGCTTACCGAGGAGTTCGCCGAGAGCGGCCTGAAGGTGCAATACTTCGAGCGCGTTCGCCTGGAATATCACGCCGAGAACATTGACCAGAATGTCGAGCCGGTAGTCATCACCCGCCTGGGCAGCCAGCTAACCCAGGGCCGCTACTTCATCCCCGCCCGCTTCTTCGCGCCCGATCCCTCGCGCATCTACTTCGTCGAGACCCGCCACTCNATCCAGCACGGNTTCTACACNTACTGGCAGCAGCATGGCGGCCTCNNNGTGTTCGGCTANCCNATCTCCGAGGANATTAAGGANGGCNACNNNGTGGTGCAGTGGTTCGAGCGCGCCCGCTTCGAGTACCNCCCCGAATACGCAGGCAGCGAGAACGAAGTGCANGAGACCCAGCTAGGCCGCATGATACTCCGCGACCGGGGGTGGATAGAATGAACCTCGATACCCTGCTAAAGCAATTCCGCGAATCGCCGCTGCTCAGTGAGCGCATCACCGCCTGGCGTGAGATACCCGCCCAACCTGCTGTGAGCGCGCCATTCCCCAATGATCTGCACCCTGCGCTGGCTGCCGCCCTGCGCGAACGTGGCATCGGCCAACTATACTCGCACCAGGTCGCTGCCTGGGATGCGGTCAAGGCGAGCCAGCACGTTGCGGTTGTCACCCCCACCGCCAGCGGCAAGACCCTCTGCTACAAC
>QHBQ01000070.1 GCA_003243865.1 Candidatus Chloroheliales bacterium
GACTGTTCAACGGACAAACGGAGTAAACAGAGGTATGCGAACCCCTGCTTCAGAGTCAGCCGCATAACCCTTCTGAGCTTGCCAGACTGTGATACAATAAATCCATGAACGAGTCACCCAGCCACAATATAGAAGGTAGCAGTCTTGCTTACCAGGAGCGGGTGCTAATCGAGGATTATCGCGGGCCGCTCAATGCAAGCGTGATAGGCAGCACTCTAGCTACCTTGCCACCGAACGTCGGCCTTGCGCCGATGCGCTGGCTTGATGAACCACCCGGTGAGGCTATTGCTGCACCCCGGATCGCTGGGGATAGCAGCCTGTCTTCCGATTTCGATGTGTTCAGTGCCTATGCCTCTTCGGATCAAGTATCTGACTGGGCTGCTATGTGTGCAGTAGTGCCGGTTGTGTCGGCAGGTGCCTATACCTCTTCGGATCAAGTATCTGATTGGGCTGGTGGGAGTATGCTCTGGAGCCTTGCTACGTTCCCTGCCATGCTCCTTGGTGGGCTACTGGTTTTTATCCTGTCGTTCCTGCTCGGTTCGATGCTTCCCGCTGTATTGGTCAAGTGGGTGGTTGCCCTGCCTGCCTTTATTCCAATTGCTCTCAGTATAATCGAGGGGGCAAGAGCGATAATAAACCTCCGCCGCTCGGATCATAGCGGTCAAACTCTGTTCATTGCGACTATCGGCCTGACGATTGCTGTCTTGTTCTTGCTCTTCATCTTGGATTTCCTTAATCACGACTTCGGCGATTAGCCAACAAGAAGGGCGCACGTCAGTGCGCTCCTACATCCGCTTCTCCGTTGAACCTAATCAGTTGGCTGCTCCGCTGTATCAAATCTCTACCAACTCATCCATCGCCGTCATCTCCTCATCCGGACCGCCTTTGGCGTACAGCACGCCGCCGGGGGCGAAGAATGGGAAGTCCCAGGCGGCAGAGTCGCCACCAACTTTGCCCGGCACGGGGAAGAGGCGGGCAGTCAGCGGCTTGTTCAGCTTGAGCGCAAGCGCGGCCATGTCCATCAGGATGCCGCTCAGTTCTGCCGCGCTGATGTCGCCAGGCAGCGGCACAGTGTCGAGGCCCAGGCCGCAAACCGCCGAGTAGAGTAGCAGGCTGTCCACGTTGTACAACCCACCCTCCGCGCTACGGGCCGCCAGGGTGCTATCCTCCAGCACTGGGAGCATCAGCCCGCTATAGCCGCAGCGGGGCAGCTTCACCGCCGCCAGTGCCGCGGTGAGCAGCGCCGCGCTGAATAGCGTGCCGCTCATCCCGAAGCGCGGCGCGACGCCCAGTTGCTCCAGCGCGTTGCCGATGCTGCTCTCTGGGGTGGGGAAAGGCGCGGTCGAGAAGTCCAGTCCATTGAAGCGGTAGCGGGGGTTCAGCCCTTGCAGCGCAGCCAGCGCGCGATTGCCCTCGCGTTCCAGCTCGTCAACCAGCCGCCGCTTCGCCCGTTCCAGGTTGAGCGTGCCGCTGAAGGCGGCCACCGCCAGGTCGGCGGTCTCCAGCGCCAGGCCGTAGCTGCCGCGTTCGCCCTCACCCTGCGGCGCATAATAAGCGACCGGGAAGAAGGGGATGTTGGCGGGGCAGTTGGCAATTGCCGCAAAGTTAAGGTTGGCGAAGCCATCGTTGCCGCGCTCGGCCAGCGCCCTGATCACCTCGGCGGCCAGCCGCGCCGCCTTGACGTTGATCATCCGCCGCCCGTTCAGCATCCCGCCCACCTGCACGGTGGCAAACAGCCCCTCGCCCTGCTCAAGTATCTCCGGCAGCGCCTCGATTAGGGGGTAGCTGCGTTTGTCGGGCGGGATTGCCAGCACCGGCACCACAACGCTGAGAACAACAACGGCAAGTTTGGCGTAGCTGCGTTTGTCGGGCGGGATTGCCAGCACCGGCCCTAGCGAGACGTAGTTGAAGCCTGCAGCCCTTGCCGCCTTTGCCAGCGCGCCCGCATAGGCCATCGCCGCGACCGCCGCTTCGTCCGCGCTCACCCCCGCCAGCACGCTGCTGAGGGGTGGCGCGGCCAGACGGATGGTTTGCACCTCCAGCCCGGCGGCCTCGAGCGCATCTTTCACCTGCGCGGCAAACTCGCCCGCTGCGTCAATCATCGGGTGGCTGACTTCAGCAGTAATGGGCAGGCCGATGGTAATTGAACGTGCCTTCATTGTTTCTCAGCCCTCTTCACCACCATCACTGATGATGAGCATGAGTGCGCTTCATCAGGGCGTATGCAACCCATACCATAGGCATCAAATTAGGACGAAAGCCGAGGGTGAGCGAGGGGGTCTGGGGGTAAGCCCCCAGCTGCTGCCACCCCAGCAAGGCTGCTCGTAGGCACAGCAGTCGCAGTCTCAGGTATGGCGGGATGCTGCATAACCCTGGCCTAGCTGCCAGTCAGCCACTGGGGGCTTACCCCCAGACCCCCTGTAAGCTCCCTACCCTGTGCTTACTTTGATGCCTATGGGCGTGTGCCACACGCCCCTACAAACCCTAATCGTACCTTATACCTAATCCCGCAGCAGCGGCATGGTCATGCAGCGGGGGCCGCCCCTGGCGCGGGAAAGCTCCTCGCCGCTGATCTGCAGCGCG
>QHBQ01000069.1 GCA_003243865.1 Candidatus Chloroheliales bacterium
AACGTGCTGCTGCGCAACCAGTTCCTGCCCGAACTGCGCTACCTGGGCCGTCTCGCGCAGGACAAAGGGGTGGTCAGCCGCCGCGCGGTGCTAGTGCTGACCCAGCCGCATCAGGAACGCGCCAGTATCAGCGCCCGCTCCCTGGGGCTACTGAACCGCTCCCGTAGATCAAGTGGAGCCTCCGCTACCACCACTGGCGCGAACAAGCTGTGGCAAAGCGGCACCTGGGCGGCGGGGGCGCTGGGGAGCATGAGGATGGATGCCCACATCATGAACCAGGCGGAGGTGCTGGAACTGCTGGCCGACGAGCTAGGGGGGAGGGCGGACGCGGACGACTGGACCGAGTGTGTGGGGGAGCTACACATCGAGAGCGATCACGTTGTGCTGGGCGGGGGGCGCTACCGCACCATCCTCTACGCCAGCCGCCGCCCCCACGAGACCTACCCTGCCGACCTTGACCCGCTCATCCAGATTCGCGACTTTGATCTGGCGATCGCCTGCCACTTCGCGCCGGTGGACAACGACGAGGCCTGGCGCAAAATCCAGGCGAACCAGACCTACCTGCAGGCTGCCCGCAACAGCGGGCGCGACGACATGAAAGTAGCCTACAACGAGCAGAGCGCCAAAGAGGGCGAGGCGATGCTGGCGGGGCAGAGCGCCCGCTTCTATATGTCGAGCCTCTACGTGGCGGTCGAAGGCCGCACCCTGACCGAGATGGACCGCAACTTGAGAGCGGTCGAGGAGTTGATGCGGGTGATGCGGCTGGAGCCGCAGCTGCTGCGCTGGGGTCAGGACGACGGCCTGGTTGCACTTCTGCCAATCGCCGAGAACCCCCCCGCCGCCCGCCGCGGGATGCCCAACACTGCGGAGGCGGTCAGTCACGAGTTCGTCTCGCAGAACACCGCCTGCTGGATGACCAACCTGGTCTCCACCTACAACCACCCTGGCGGCATCATGCTGGGTACCAACGGGGCCAACGGCTCGACCGTCATCTTTGACCCCTGGCAGGTTGACGAGGCGGCGCACACCGTAGTGCTGGCGATTACCGGCGCGGGCAAGACGATGGCGATGATCATCGAGTGCCTGCGCTGGATGCTGGCCGACCCCGACATCGGTTACTACTTCATTGACCCTCAGGGCGGCAGCGAGCGCTTCACCGAGAAGGTGGGCGGCACATTTGTGCGCATGGGGGCGGGAGCGATCATCAACCCCATGGATCGTAGAGAAGCGAGCGGGCAACTCACCCCGCTGGACGAGATGATTAGCTACCTCAGCGGGCTGTTCGCGCTAATGAGCGGGCTGCCCAGCCGCGAATACGAGTCGGAACTGGCGAGTGCCTGCGAGGTGCTGTACGACCACTACGAGAAGAAAGTGCCAACCACGAGGCAGATCGCCGAGGCGTGCGCCCAGCAGCTTCGCCTCTACCTGCCCGAGCGCCCCGGTGTGCTTGACCAGAGCCGGGTGCAGCAGCTCGTCGGCTTGATCAATCAGGGCTGGTCGGGCCGCGATAAGGTAAAGGAGAAGTTGAGGCAGATGGTGGGAGCCGATGCTGACGATTACCGCCTTGCGGCTGCCACTCGCTATATCTACACCGAACACAAGCCGAAGGTTGCCGCGCAGGACGAGGCCCGCACCACCCCGATCCTGGGCGACCTCATCCCCTACCTCATTGCCGCTGGCGCTGAGCGGCTGGCCGCGGCTTTGGGGCCGTTCGTCAGCCTGCGCACCTACGGCAAGCACTACAACGGCTACACCAATGTAGCGCTCGGCAGCCGCCTGGTCTCCTTCAGCCTGTTCGAGGTGGATGAAGCGCAGCGCCCGATCGTGATGTACATGGTGATGAAGTTCATCTGGGGCGAGATCACCCGCCAGGTCAAGCGCCGCACCTTGGTGGTGGACGAGATTGGGCTGATGATGATTGACGACCCCGCCGTCGCGAAGTGGGTGGCGAAGATGTACAAGCGGGCACGGTTCCTGGGGCTACGGATGATCGCAATTGACCAGAACCTGGGTACCTTCCTCGGCCACGAGATGGGTCGCTACATCATTGATAACTCTTCCCTCTTCTACCTCTTGCGCCAGGCGAGGTCGGGCGCGAACGAGGAAGACCTGATCAATCAGTTCCACCTCACCAAAGGCCAGGTGATGGGCCGAATGGCTGCGCCTATCGGCAACGTGCTGATCGTCGAGGGCAGTGGCAGCAAAGTAACCCAGGTGCAATTCTCAATCTCCGAGGAGCAACTGGCGGCCTTCAACACCAGAGCGGTGGTGGGAACTAACCTGATCCACAACCGCGAAGAGATGCGCGGCGATGAGGAGACATAAGCCCTATCCTAATTCGGCCTGAGCTTTTACCGTGCCGCAGCCCTACGACTGTTCTTACCCTACCGGAAAGGAGCGCGAACGCGCCGATCACTTGAACAGGTCGCCGCGCCGCCACTTTGAATGATGCCAATCAACCACGAACGCTATCAACCCGCCACCTCGCTCGACCAGCTCACTAAAGAGGAGCAGGAAACGCTGGCCCTGGAAGTAGGGCTGACCTGGACTGAGGTAATGGCGGTGATGGCCTACTCCTCCCAGGAGCTGATCGGGATGCTGACCGCCCAGGCCCGCATCGTACAGGCCGTAGATGTAGCACGCAAGCGGCGGGAACTGAGCCGCCTGAACGCCGAACTGGAAGATATGTATGAACATCGGCGCGGCCTCGACCAGGGGGCCTAGAACAGAGGGGTTCGCCATTATGCTCAAGCGAAGCACCAATCTAAAGCATCGCCACCCATGCACCTTGCTGATCGCAATTTGCGCCGCCTTTACCTACGCGGCGCTGGTTGGGGAAAGCATTGCGGCGCAGAGCGCCCCCAGCGGCGATCGCAGCTATGCTTTGCGCCTGATCGTCACCATCTCGCCCTCAGCCGGAGCAAGGCAGGTGTACGCCATCTTTGGCGGCGCTGCTACCTACGCGCTGGCAGCCGAGGGCGGCGGGCGCTACAGCCTGGAGGCGGCGGCAGAGGCAACCCAGAACGGCGCGGAGGTTTACCTTGCAAACGGGGGTGCGCAGGAGCGGCGCGACCGCATTACCTGGACCGCATACCCCGGCTACAAGCTGACCGTTGAGGTGGACTACCGCCAGAACCAGGTGGGCGGGCTGGAGCTGGGCAAAGTGAGCCAGGCAGTGGGGAAGTGGGCGCAGGTGACGTCCGTTGACGCAGCAGGGAGCGACCAGGCCAGCAGCGACCTGCTCAGCGGCGGTACCCCGCCCGCCACAACGGGGAACACCGGCCCACCCCAGCTGGCGTCCTCTGACACGGCCCCGGCCTGGGCAGGCGGCGGCGGGAACACCGCGCCGACTACGCAGGTGCGCGGAACAGTTACCAGCACCGGCGGAGTAGCCGCGCCGCACCCGCCGACGATCGTCGCCACCGCCACTGCCACTACTACCGCGCCTGCTGCGCCCAGGCCGCCCACACCCCAGACACAAGGGATGGCCGGGCTGATTAACGCGCAAAACGTG